>JAHINB010000007.1 GCA_018896215.1 Patescibacteria group bacterium | reverse complement strand
TTGCAAGAATACGACCACTGTTTGCTGATACGAAGATAAAGGTAGGATTTGTTTCGGGAAGTTGTTCGGGAATTCCCGAACAGGGATACAAAATAGAATCCACGGGAATGGCGGTGGACGCGGTCAGGAAACTTCAGGTTAAGGTATCCCGCCCGCAAATGAGCGCAATTTTTGATTACGCAATTTTTTCTGGTGGAGACATTTCGAAGTAAATTGAATCTTGTTATAAGTAGGAGGTGATTTTTTATGCCAGTTTCTAAAATATTTTTTGGGTTGCTCATTTTAGCAGTAGTGGGTCTTGGTGGTTATTATGCCTACCTTAAATATAATAACAGTCCAGTTGCAAACAAAACCGAAGCGCCCAAAAATTACAACTCTTTTGAGGAGCTTCCCGACTACGAGGCGGGAAATCCTCGGGTCAATGTAGTTCCTGAAAATCTTCGGGACGAAAATGCCACAGTTGGCGTAACCGCGGTTAAAATAACTGCCACAGGATTTAGCCCGAGTAAAATTACCGTAAAGCAAGGCGATATTGTTTCGTTTAGCAACGAAGATACATCTCCTCACCAAGTATATGGCGAGGGCGGATTGTGGTTTGGCAGACAACTAGAAGGAGCCGAGACTTTCAGCCAAGAATTTGATGTTCCGGGAACATACCCTTACTACGATAAACTGAACGAGGGGTTAAAAGGAGAGGTTATGGTTGAATAATAGCGCGTATGTCTGCAATAAAAATCCCCCTAGTTTTGCTGTTAATCGCGGTGTTGTTTTTGTGCCATCCCCGTTTGGTTTTGGCAAGTGATACCGTTGCCCCAGTTTCGTCTCTAACTTTGGATCCCTCATCCCCCGATGGGTTGGAAGATTGGTATTTGCAAACCGTTCTAGCTAAAATCATCTCGTCCGATTTAGAGTCGGGCGTCCTAAAAATTTACCACAAGTTAAACCAATCTCCTTGGGAATATAAAACCTTTAGCGGGTCGTTAAATACAGTGATAAACCCTTCTTTTGAGGATGATCTTAGTCAGTCGTGGCAACTTGTTGGCGATGACCCGGGATTTGTGGATAGGGAAATTTATTTTGACGGCGAAAGATCTGTTAACATTGTAGCGACTAATATTTTGTCCGAAACTTGTTGGGAAAATGCTCTTCGTTATATTCCAGCTGACCCTTGGGATACCATAAACAGCTCCCTTTATCTCAAGACGGATAATGTTATGGGGACTGGAGCTTACTTTAAAATCTACACAAAATTTGGCGAGATAAAAACTTTAATTGGCGAAAGTACCAAAGTTACAGGAACCGCAAATTGGCAAATTCTGTCTAAATCGGTGGTTTTGGGAACAGATGATTTAGACGGTGTGTATTTATCTTTGTGTCTCTGGGGATCGGGAAAGGTTAATTTTGATTCGGTTTATTCGGCAACTGTTGCGGAAGAGATATCCAACACGGTAAATATTTCTAGCAGTGGTTTGAATACTTTAAGTTTTTATGCTCAAGATAACGCCCTAAATTTAGAGGACACGAAAACCGCCACAGTTAAAATTGACACCAAGGCCCCCTCCCCCTGGAGCGATTTTAAAATTGGCGACGAAAAAGGCAATGACCACTCATTTGCGGTATTCATAAAAATAGCTGATGCCGATTCGGGGCTAAAAAAAGGCTACGAAAAGTTTCAATACTCTGTGGATGGCGGCGTTACTTGGGGGTATTACAGTAATTTGGATAAATGCTCCGGTAATTTTGTTAACAATGGTTGGGTTGCCTTAGATAATATTTCTTATGATGGCGCAAATGAGGCAACCTTAGAAACCCCCGTTGTAAACTACTGCAACTCGGCTTGGAAGACTTGTAAATCGGTACGATTTTTTGTTCGCGATGTAGCCGGAAGAGACTCGCTAAAAGATATTTGTATTAACGGCCCGTGGTTTAGAACGGAGAATGCCAGTATTTATGCTAATGGCGCCATCTCTCAAGGTGGTGGCGGGGCTGACGATACCGCGTCTGGTCTCATAATTTCCAGGACAACGGTTTCTAATGTTTCCTCTGGTTTGGGTATAATTTTGGAGTATTATAAGCATAAGACCGCCCCGTTGAGTTTTGTGGAAATGCTTTCTAAAACTAAAAATGTGCTAACGGTCTCCTCTTTTCCGCGCTCCTCCGGAGCTTATTTAATCAACAACGATTTAACAATAGGTAGCAATACCGTACCTTCCGAGGTCAAAAACGGCTCCGCTAAAGTTGTGGTTTTTGTCAAGGGGGATCTAACCGTAGGTTATGACATTGATTTAGCGTCAAGCGGAGCAATAGTTTTTATTGTTGCTGGCGATGTGGATATTGCGCGAACCGTGACTAAACTGGATGTTTTTATTGTGGCGGATGGAAGTATTGATACGACTTACAATGGGAATTCAAAAAGCGATAGCATTTTAATTAATGGAGGTCTAGTTGGTAAAGCAGTTAATTTGTCTCGTCAAATATCCTCAAAACAGGCAACCGATCCAGCGGAAGATATTGTTTGGAATCCTAACCATTTGTTATATCTAAGCGAGATACTAGGGGTAAGGAAAGTGGTGTATAAGGAGTTGTAATAGATTGAATTCTATTGTAATCTTACACCAGTTATCAAACTGCCCCTATGAATAAATTAGGTCTTGATATTGGATCCAGCAAAATAAAATGTGTTGAGATTACAGCAAGTGTTTCCCCACCAAAACTTGTCTCTTACGATATTTCCAATCTACCTGCAATTTCGCTCTACTCCGACTCCAAAGCTGACAGGAGCGAGTTTATTGATTTTATTAAAGAGTATATTTTTAGCAGTAAATTCTCAACCAACAATATTGTAGTTGGGTTGCCGGAGTCCAAAGTATTTACTAAAATTATCGAAGTGCCCAATTTGTCCGAAAAAGAGCTTGCCGAATCTATCAAATGGGAAGCGCAACAGTATTTTCCCGACTCCATAGAAAATTTAAGTTTGCAATATCAGCAACTGCCTCGTTCTAGCCAATCTCCCGAGGGAGAAAAAAACAAGACCGAGGTTTTGCTTGTTGCTGTAAACAAAGCGTTAATCGAAAAATATGTGGGGATTTTTGAAAAAGCGGGATGCGAAGTCCAAGGAATTGAGCCGGAATCTATGGCTATTGCTAGAGCTATTCAAAATGCTCCCAATACGCCGGTTTCTTTAGCCTTAAATATTGGAGCAGACACCTCCGATTTAATTATTTCGGAGAGCGGTATCATCCGTTTTACCCGAAGCGTTTCCTCTGGAATGGAAGCGTTCACAAGAGCCATATCGCAAGAAATTGGAATAGATCTAAGGCAAGCAGAAAGTTATTTGACCAGCTACGGCTTGGACGAAGGCAAACTAGAAGGCAAGATTGCCAAGATAATCCGCCCCGTTGTGGATATGGTAGTTACTGAAGTTAAAAGGTCAGTGGTCTATTTTGAAAGCAGAAAGCAAGGGAGAAAGGTTGAGCGAATTGTTCTTTGCGGTGGCGGAGCTACAATGCCAGGAATTTTGCAGTACATTGTTTCTGCCGTTGGGATAGAAGTGGAGATGGCGGATCCTTGGAAGCATCTGGCGATAGACAGCCAAAAATTTTCGGAATCCGACTTAAATATTTTTGGACCTTTCTTTACAACCGCTGTTGGTTTAGCATTAAAGGGTCTTTAGCTTTAACTTATGCAAAGAGAAATTAATTTAGTGCCCGAAAATCTAGTCAAAAGAAAAGAAAAGTCGGCTATTCTGGCTCTTTCTAGCAAAGTTCTTGGTGTTTTAGTCGCGGTGGCATTGTTGTTTGCTTTAGCGTCGTTTTATTTGTATTTTAAGCTCAATAGCTCCCTTGCTAAATTAAACTTGGATTTGGATCAAAAAAAGGAATCGGTAAAATCGTTGGAAAAAATTGAACAGCAAAACAACGAATTGTCCTTTAAGCTTGAAATTTTAAATAAAATTATTGCCGATCAGGAATATTACTCGGGTTTTTTGGAAGAAGTAAAAAAGGTCTTACCGCCTGCGGTTGTAATTGACGATATAAATTTTACAGATAATGCTTCTGTGACAGTCAGCGGGACAGCTCTTTCTTATGGGTCGCTTGCCGATTTTATAGAGAATGTGTCTAGCGCATCCGAAGACCCCAATTCGATTTATAAAGAAATTTCTCTTTCCGAAGTGACTCTAAAAAAAGAAACTAGGCAGATAAGTTTTAGCTCAATGATTAAATTAAAAGACAACGCGTTAAAGGCTAAAACCAAAATTTAGATGGAAATTCTCGAAAAACACAAAATAATTCTTTTGGGCGTTATGTTGGTTGGGTTTATCGCTTTGTCTTTTTTTGGTTTGCGTTTTTTTACCTATTGGATCAAGAACAAAGATTCCAGCAACCTCATTCTGGAAGAGATAAACCAGCTATCCCTAAAAGAGAACTCTTTAAAGTCGCTCTCGGCTTTAGCGCCTAAAATAGACGCTAATTTAAGGATAGTGGATACAGTAATAACCCCGCAAGTAGATATACCCGGCTTTATGACGCAAATAGAAACCGTGGCAACAGACGCTGGTCTTAAGGTAGACAGGCTTACTTTTGTAAGAACAGATACAAGCGCCTCCGAAAAGGTGGTAGCGGTACCTTTTGTTTCTCTCTCGGGATCATTTACTGGTAATTACGACAGTGTACTCAAATTCTTTAAAACGGTTGAAGGGGCGCGGAGAATTACTTACAGTCACGACATAAAAGTCTCTGCTGTTGTTGATAAAGAGTCGGTAGGAGTTTATAGCCTAAATGTCGCCCTTGATGGATTTTACCTGCTGGAAAATACAAAGCTAAATCAGGGGTCCTCGGGAGTCGATTTTAGAACAAAGGAGAACGCTCAATTAATCGATCAGATTTCCAATTTAAGAGAATACCAAATTCAAAGACTCCCCAATTCGGAAATGATTCCGCTACAAGATACTACAACCACCTTTGAGACACCCCCTTAATTTGATTTTTTCCAATCTTTTATTTTTTGATGGTTTCCCGAAATTAAAGTATCAGGAACAGAAAGACCCAAAAACTTTTGGGGTCTGGTGTATTGGGGATGTTCCAGAGAAAATTCTGGAGAAAAGCTTTCTTGTAAAACGGACTCTTCTTTTGCCACTACGCCAGGAATTAGTCTTGCGCTAGCTTCTATAAGTACCATAGCTGGGGTCTCTCCTCCCATGGTAATGTAGTTTCCAATGGATAGCTCTCTTGCGTTGGTCAGCTCTACAATTCTTTGGTCAAAACCCTCGTAGCGGGGGCAGAGAAGGACTAGATGGGATAAAGATGACAGGGAAGAAACCCTAGATTGTGTCAAAATTTGTCCTTTGGGAGAAAAAATAACAGTTTGGGCTTGGGGATCTTTAGCCTTAATTGAGGATACTGCTTTAAACATCGGTTCTACCATATACAGCATCCCCGCGCCTCCGCCGTAGGGTTTGGCGTCAACCGTGTGTCTTTTATCTGTTGCGTAGTCTCGCAGATTATACAAATTTACAGTAATAACCTTTTTATCTAACGCTTTTTTTATTAGAGAAGACTTTAAGAAAGAATCAAAAATTTCGGGGAAGGTGCTAATTATGCTGTAGACCATCGTCAATCGAGATATCAATAAACTTATTATCCAAAGGCGCTCTAATGCGCAGAATTGATCTTAAGGCTCTGATAACAATCCCCTTCTTGCCAATAATAATTGGAATATCGGCGGAATCGGCTTTTACATTTACAATGGCTACATTTTCTTGAGGGGTAGCGATTGTTATCTCAAGCCCGTCTTTGTTGGTGACGATGTTGGAGATGAGAAATTTTGCGAGATCTAGTAGCTTATTCATTGCTATTTTTATCATTTCCTACCTTCAAGCTTCCAGCTTCCGGTTGTTCAGCTTTTGCCTTCTTTGGCTCGTATTTGGTATAGGTATATTTTTTGTTAATCAGTTTAATCACAGATTCTGTCGGTACCGCTCCCTTGGCAACCCAACCCTCGTAAGCTTTTTTATCTACTTTAAATTCGTGGTTTCCATCTACCCGAGGTATTAAGTAACCAATCTCGGCAACAGCTCTTCCCGAGACCTTGGTTCTTGCTTCTTGAACGGCGATCCTATATGTTGGCGCATTGCGTTTTCCACGGCGGGTTAGTTTTATTTTTAGCATGGAGCAAATTGTATCATTTGCTGGTTAACTCTACAACAGCCTTTTGAGCTGCCCGCTCCTCGGCTTTTTGTTTGCTGGAACCTTGCCCTTGAGAAAGTTGCTTTGTATTCAGAAAAACACCTACGGTAAATACTTTGTTATGATCGGGACCCTCCTCGTTGAGTACTTTGTACAGCGGAGTAACAGAGAATTTCTCTTGGGTAATTTCTTGAAGATATGACTTTGGGTCGCGGTACTTTTTATCTTTAACAATTGATTCTATCTTATAAAATAATTCTTTGTAAAGAAATTTTTCGCAAATATCTAACCCGCTAGTTAAAGAATTAAATTCTAAAAACATTGTCCCTAAAAGCGCCTCAAAAGTGTTTGCCATAATGTAGGGTCGTGTCCTTCCCCCCGTTGCCTCTTCGCCTTTGGACATAAGAAGGTATTTTCCAAGATTTAATCTTAGAGCTTCTTGAGCTAGTGAGGTGGTGTTAACAATAGCAGCTCTATAGCTTGTAAGAATGCCCTCTGGCTGGTTTTGGTATTTAGCGTATAAAAGTTTGGAAGTTAAAAATTGCAGTACTGAATCGCCCAAAAACTCCAATCTCTCATTAGATTCTATATTTTGGTCACGACACTCATTAAGATAAGACCTGTGAGTAAAGGCGGTTTTAAGAAGGTTTTTGTTGGTAAATTGTAAATTTAGTGTCTTCTCAAGATCTAAAAAATCAATAATCATCACAAATACCCCGCTTCTTCAATAATAATTGCTAAATCGGCAACGGTTCTAATTGCTTTTGCGTCTTCGGGATCAATTTCTATTTCCAATTCGTCTTCTATTGTAGAGATTATTTCTGCAAGCTCAAGCTCGGAGATATTTAAATCGTCCACAAAGTCCTGTTCGGGACTAATATCGTTTGGGTCAACACCAGTGTGTTGGGAAATGATTTGGTATAATTTATCTAAGATTACTTTGTCCATATTTTGTATTTTTCGGGTGTCACCCGGAAGCTATTCCAGTTTTAACACCTCGGCAATAGTACCCAAAACACCGTTGACAAATTTACCGGAGGCGTCTCCCCCAAATTCTTTTGCCAGTTCTACCGCCTCGTTAATTGCCACCTTTAGAGGGGCGGTTTTGGCAATTATAATCTCAAAAAGAGAAATTCTTAATACCAAAAGATCTATTTTAGAGATTTGTTCCACAGGCCATTTTTGGGCGACTAGATTAATATATCCATCCAGCGAGTCGATATTTTTTGATACTCCAGAAATAATAAGTTTTTCAAGTTCCGTGTCGCAATTGGGGTGTTCCAAAATTTCATTGGCAAACAGCTCTTCTTTATCCATATCCTGCGACAAAAAGCTCCAAGAAAAAAGAGTTGCCAAAGCTATTCTTCTAGCATTGTGTCTAGGATCTTCTTTTAACGATGACTTTTTTGACATTCTGCTCTAATTGTAGGTCCCACAGTTTGCGCAGAGCCTGTGAGAGCGAGTCTCTTTTTTGCATTTTGCGCAAGGAACGGTCTGCACTTTCGAAATTTTTAAATTTACTCTTCTGTGCTTGCGTCTTGTATTGGAAATTCTGCGTTTTGGTGTTGCTGCCATGGGAGTAAGTTAGCGTTAATTGGAGCTACTTGTCAAGCACAAAATATTGGATTGTTGTCTTGCCGAATTTTCGCAATTTTGTTAGGTTAAAATTAACAGCTTCTGTTTGTTCGTTTTTAGTTTTACTGTCACAAAGATAAACGAGAACACAATTCCCACTGGCAACGCCGAAGATGTTTTTAAGGATATGGGTAATTGGGGAATTGTAAGGAGGATCTAAAAAGATAATGTCAAATTTGTCAGTGGTATTTCCAATGTATTTTACGGCATCTATTTTTTCCACATTGGCTAAATTAGAGAAATTAGCGTTTGCCACATTGGTTTTTATGCAAGAAATAGCATTATAATCGGAGTCGGAAAATTTGCAGAACTTTGCACCGCGACTTAGCGCTTCAAGACCCAAGGCTCCGCTTCCAGCAAATAAATCAAGGCACCTTTTGTTTTTTATCTCGTCCCCAATTGTTGAGAAGATAGAGTTTAGGACAATACCTTTTATTGGTTTTGCAGACTCGGGGACTGATATTAGTCGATTTTTTGCGATACCCGATGTGATGTGCATAAAGTTAATTTACCCCGATTGTATCTGATGAAAGTTTTTTAAGCAATGTCACGGTTTGCGGGTACTTGTCTAGATTTTGTGAAACAAATACCGCAGTCTTGTAAGTTTGCTCTAACAATTTTTCGTCAGAAAAGTTTGCGAATCTAAATTTGCTCTTCCCGCTTTGCTTTATTCCATAAAGCTCTCCGGGACCTCGGGTTTCCATGTCTTTTTGCGCCAAAACAAGACCGCTTTGCGATTTTTCCATAATCGAAAGGCGCGAGTTTTTACTTTTTCCTTCTGTAGTAAACAAAAAGCAATAGGCTTGGCGGGAGCTTCTCCCAACCCGACCCCTTAACTGGTGCAAGCTTGCAAGACCAAAGCGTTCGGCTCCTTCGATAACCATAATGTTGGCGTTTGGAATGTCCATTCCAACTTCTACGACACTTGTTGCCACTAAGATTTTTATTGTCCCATCTCTAAATTCGGTAATAATTTCTTCCTTTTCTTTAGATTTTAATCTTCCATGAATTAATCCCATTGGTATGTTGTTAAACCATTGAGATTTTAATTCTTCAAAATGAGCAGTTGCTGATCTGACACTTTTTAATGTTTCTACCTGCGATTCCTCAACAAAGGGACAAACCACATACACTTGTTCGTTTTCTTTTACAATTTTCTCTTTTATCCATTGGTATCCCCTACCCCGCTTACTTTCGGGGACGACGAAGGTTTTTACAGGTAGGCGACCTTTGGGCATTTCATCAATCGTGGAAATTTCTAAATCGCCAAATAGCGTTAAGCACAAACTTCTTGGTATTGGTGTAGCCGTCATGGTCAGAATGTGCGGGGTGTGTTTAGCTGTAACAAATGACAAAATTTTGTTTCTTTGTGTTACTCCAAATTTATGCTGTTCGTCAATTACCACTAAGCCGATGTTTTTGTAAAGGCTTGGGTTATATAATAGGGCGTGGGTTCCTATTAAGATGCTTGGGGTATTGGGTGTGTTTTTGCTTTTAAAGTGATGGGTAATAAGAGAGATGGGGGCGATAGAGAACAATTTTTCGAAAATAACCTTAATTGTGTTGTAGTGTTGTTGGGCTAGAATTTCAGTTGGTGCCATAAATACGCTTCCAACACCGGATTTATAGGCAATGTACATGGCAAGGGTGGCAACTACAGTTTTGCCACTACCAACATCTCCTTGAATAAGTCTATTGGCAGGTAAGTCTTTTGTTAAGTCCTCTAGGACTTCACCACATACCCTTAATTGGGCTTTTGTAAGTTCAAAAGGAAGAGATGTTATAAAATTTAAAAGATCATTTCCTGCAACCCTCATTTTTTTGGCTAGTCCCCTACTCTGCCATTGTTGTTTCTTGACTAATCCTAGAAGTTGGGTAGTAAAAAGTTCTTCAAAGGCAAAACGGTTGGTTGCCAAAGCGACCTCGTGGAGATCCTTTGGGAAGTGTATTTGTCGCAGAGCGTGGCTTAGGTCATTTAAGTCTTTTAAGTCGCTTAGGTTAAGAGGGAGAAGATCGAGGTCGTTAAACTGTTGGGTGTTTAGTACTAAGCTAATTTTTTTACGCAACCATTTAGAGCTTACTCTGGCAGTTTCGGGATATATGGGAACCAGTCGTCCCGTGTGAATTGGAATATAACTTTCACTTTCTATCATCTCGTAGTCAGGACTTACAAAAGAAGGTTTACCTTTATAGGCTGTTACATCCCCTGCGATCTGGATAGTCATTCCTTTTTTTATGGTACGAGTTAAGAATTGTTGGTTAAAAAAAATACAAGCAACACTGCCAGTTGAATCAATTAGTTTTAATGTTGTAAGTTTGGAATATCCTCCAGTGTAAATGTTTTTTATCTCTGCTACTTCCCCTTTTACGGTTACTTTATCGTTTACAATTAGATTGGAGATGGTTTTGATAGTTGAATAATCCTCGTAGCGACTTGGAAAATGGTATAAGAGGTCACGGATTGCATAAATCTCTAGTAGTTCTAAGAGATTTTTGTAATGTGGGCCAACAAGAGGGAGCGTGGTTATAGAGGAAAAAAAATCCATTATTAGAAAATGTATGGGAGAATGGAAGCCCCAATAATTGCCAGTGTTGCAAGTACTGTTATTACCTCCCAAACTTTTTTGTGTTTTCTAAAAAATTTCATAATTTATCTTGTAATTTGATAAGATCTTACCTCATTATACAGCTTTTTTGCTTTTCTATCCTTTTCAAAATGACTTCTTACGGGTTTAATAAGAAAATCCAACGATGAGGCGACTGCAGACTTTAGATCATTAGGATGCAGGTTGCCATTCTCGTAATCAATTTGTAATTCCCGCGACGAGAAATACTCAACATATCCTCCGTGTTTGGGTTCTCGATAAACTTTTAAATTTCCCATGACGGGAATTACTATCAATTTGGCGTATTCAAAGATTGGATTTCCTAGAGTTTGATTGGGTGGACAAAAAGCGGTTCTGATTTTGGCTTCTATTTTCTCTTTTGCATCGTGCATATAAATTGCACTTGTGGGATCACTTTTAGACATTTTGCTGGCAATCATTGTTGCTTCTGGGTTGTCTAATTCTTTTACCCCTTTTAGTCCCAATAACATGGGGTGATGAACGGCAATGGGTTTTTTCCAATTTTGCTTTTCGGCAACTTCTCGAGCAATCATGTTAGCGCGGCGTTGATCCATACCAAGCTGGCAAATGTCTATTTCCATCTCAAAAATATCAGCAACTTGCATGGAGGGGTAAAAAAGCTGGGCAGTAGAAAGTGTGTCCTTTTCACTTCTGCCTGCAATCGTTAGTGACTTTAGGGTTCGCTGTAAAGTTAATGATTTGGCAACGGTTAGTACCCTGTCCCAGTAGTCAATTGAGTCCATAAGCTCGCTTGCCCAGACAATCTCAATTTTAGTGGTGTCTACACCAGACGCTTTCCAAATTTCTACAAAGTACTCCCCCACTCTTTTGATCTTTTCTAGATCCCCGCCAATTTTGTTATTGATGTAAGCAAAGTAATCGGCAAGATATAACTTTAAGTGGATGTCGCAGGATAGGAGTCTTTTAACATTAATGGCTCGCAATAGGCCGAAGTGAATTGGGGCAATGCCCGAGGGTTCAAAGCCATCGTAAGCTACGGGATGTTCTTTTTCCTCAAATAGCTTGAGCAATTCATCCTCCGAAACAATCTCTTGCGCAAAGCTTTTGATAATCTCTACTTTTTCTTGTGGAGTCATGCTTGACATTTTATCATAGATAAACTAAACTACGCTCAATCACCATGAGAGGACTAGCAAAGGGTTTTGTCCCGCGTAAATGCCTCTCATCTTCTTTTTAATTTATTCTTAAATAATCCGATATTAACTATAAAACTACCAAATTCTCGCAAAAGTGAGGAATATTTTTTATTAGGGACTAAAACTACCCTGAGTTTACGCTTCTTAAGAAGATATTTAATAAGGCAATAGAAATCCCCATCTCCAGATACTATAATAGCCTTGTTAAAACTCGAGAGCTCTATCATTGTTTGTAAGACTAATTCTGTGTCTACATTTCCTTTAGTTTGCTTATAGCCACTTTCTTTATATTCTACAGTAGGTTTAAATATTAATTTATAACCTGATTTGGTTAATAGATTATAAAGGTCTTGGTTTTCTTTTATAAACCCAATAAACAAGAACGCTTTTTTAACACTATACTTTTCCTCTAAAAGAACGCGAAACTTTGCGAAATCCAATTTCCAGCCTTGACTTCTTATTCCAAGATTTAAATTTTGACTATCTATAAAGGCATAATTTACGATATTTTTGTTTCTCACAAAATAATAATATCACCTTAAAGAAAATGTTAAAATGCTTGGGGAACGAGAGGTTGCAAGTCTGTCACGACCTTCTCTCGTTCCCCAATGTCACTTCCTACTCCTTTTCCTGTTGAGGCAGAACATCTCTGCTCAAAAGGATTGACACTTGCGGCCTGCCACCGTCTGGACCGTACAGCCGTACTGATGGTATTGGTGGCACCGCCTTTATCGCGCTTCCGTGATCGAAGACCCGCACCCGCACCTCCACCCGTTGCTCTGGAATTTCCCTTTCGGAATCTGCTGGCAAGTAGCTAGGCGGGATTTCTTCTTGGGCGATTATCGGACCTTCTCCGTAAGTTTCGATCTCATAGAGCGCTTTGGCTAGTCCATCTGCCGATGAGACACGACGCGTTCCAAATCCGCCATAGTTCCAAGCGGATTTTAGCCAGAGCGGTCTTGTTGGAGCTACAGAACGAGCTATCCAGCCATACATCCCTCGTTGATACAGGAATGTCGCTGGCATCACCTCCCCTGCCACCTTGATGAGATTCTCTGGAACACCGCGTTGACGAAGTTCGCTGGCATCCGCCAAAACTGGGAGAACTACCTTCGAGCTTACGAAGGAGTTTCCTATTGGTGGGATTAGTCTTACATCCCCAGCAAGAACTCTCTTCCAAAGGTGCGTTCCCTTGATTGTGTTCCAGCCTTGTGGGTACATCAAGGAAAACCGAAGATACACAGTTTCTGCCGAGTTGGGGACTTCCTCAGCAGAACCAGATGTTGCTTCTACCCCAACTTCCCGAAGGAAATTCATCTGGAACAGATGCTCCCCGTCTCGAGTGTGGTTTAGTTCACCAATCGAGGTAACAAAGTGCAACCGCTTCCCAACCATCAAGGGTTTTACTAGCGACTGCCACCACGCGAGTATATTGGTTCCTTCGAACAGCATCGCTGGAGGGAAAACAATTTTGCTCGCAAGCCTGCCCTCCACAAGATGTTTCCACCAAGCCATGAGGGTTGTCGTGTATGATCTGGTGCCGAGGATTGTGTCCAGCATTACTGCGGACATAACCATATCGGGACCGTAAGCTGCACATTCCAAGAGCTTGGGGCTCTCCAAATTGCGACCGACGAAGAAGTCAAACGCTAGACCCGCGAGCGCGAATTCATTAGCGGATGGCACTTTGTGAAGCCATGGGGGGAGTGCCCTGTGTCGCAACTCTTGGTCTTGGAAGAGGATCTGATAGATTTGCGATAGTGCCACGGCACGATTCGCAAGGCTAGAAAATCCTGTGTGAGGAAGGAACGGAACTCGTGGGCTTACAAGAAACCCAGGTTCCAGTTCCCCGCAAAGCCTCCTGTACACTTCCTCCTGGAGGGTAAGGCAAGGCATCACCTGCTTATCCTCAGCGTTTGATCCGTAGTTGAGAGGGTATTCAGCATCCCCTATGGTCACGGATTCCAGAAGTTGCCGTCTTTGTGCTTTCATAGCGATCCTCCTTTGTTATCTAGTATGAAGATACATATGGTGCGATGATCAAACGGATGAGTCTTTCGCAATGTTCTTTCATGGAGAACTTTTGTTCCGCAAGCGTCCGGTTTCTCGTCCCTATTTTAGCCATCAGATCAGGCTTTTCGGCAAGAGTTACGAAGGCTTTTGCCAACGAGTCTGGGTCCTTGAGCTTTGCATAGAGACAATTCTCCCACTGTTTGAGGTGTTTGGGGATATCCCCGACCGGTGTTGCAACAACCGCAAGTCCCGAAGCCAGAGCTTCAACAACCGAGAAGGGCATTCCTTCTTCTGTTGATTGGGATGCTGTGGCAAAGACATTGTGATTTCTGTATAGTTCTGGCAAACCTGCGTAAATTCCTTCGACAAACATGATACTTCCCTCCAACCCAAGCTTTTTAGCAAGTTGCTTTAGGTTTGGGAGTTCCGGACCAACACCAGCGACTGTCAGACTCATTGGAAGATTATTCACCCGCCTTTGAGCAATTCCGAATCCACAGATCAGCACATCTATAGCCTTAATGTCATGCAAACGACCAGTATAGATGATTCTCACGCCATTGGGGATTGATAGACTCGCTTCTGGGTGAAATCTTTCCGTGTCAACCGGAGAGGGCATCACCAACATGTTGGAGTGTCTTCCTTGCGTAAGTTCGTCAACTTGCTCGTATAGAACTTGCGCAACAGGGGTAAGAAGATCGGCGTGCTGGAAAACCGCGATACTTGCTTCTCGGAACCCATCCATCTTGGCCAGAGTTGCAACATCGCTTCCTTGAAGCGATACAACAGAGGGAATCCCTAGGAGTTTTCCTGCTGTTACCGCGATCAAGCCGTGTGGCATGGCATAGTGCGCCCGCAGAAAATCGGGTTTTTGAGATGAGGACCATGCAATGTTCAGAACTTCGGAGAGCATGGCGATTGCGATTTGCGAGCCAATCACCTTGTTCGATATCGGTTCTTGTACCAAATGGAACATGATTCCGGAATTCCTCAAAACAGCTGGATCGAGGTCTGGGATCGTGGTTCCATGTGGGTAGCTCTTATAGGTGACGAAATGTACATCGTGTCCCATTTGAGCCAAAGCTTTTGCTTCTTCGAAGGCAAAAACAGCGGGTCCTGCAAGATACGGTAGGCACTTCGAAACAACAACAATTTTTAAGGTTCTCATGGTATCTCTCCTTGGCTAGATTTGAGTCTTAGCAAGACCCATATTAAGAGTCGATATAGATTTGGACTCGACTCTTGAAATCGGTGTTGCAAGCTAAATTTTGTACGCCACTTCGTACAGGAACTCTCCAACCCTTACAAAACCCTGTCGCTTTACAACCCAAAGTTTTCCTTTAAATTCACTTTTTACATCTATTGTTTTAAGTGTGTAGGGGTCAAAAATCTCTCCAACCTTTTCTCCTTTTGCGATTTTTTCTTGCGGAGTTTTGGTAGGTGTAAAAATTCCGCAGATATCGCTTCGAACAAGATTAGTCTTTATCTTTTTGAGTCCCACTTTCCTCCGATCTTTACTTAGGTCTAAATAATTTGTTGCATTTATAACCCCCTTCGAAAGAGAATCTATGTCCGATTCCTTTATTATGTCGGGAAAAGGCATTTCGATACACGCATAGGCGATGTTTTTTCCAAGAAGAACCTGCCCTATGGTTCCCAGAAAACCTCTTTTAATCGATTCTTTTGAGTCAACGATATATGTAGTTGTAAATCCCATGTTGACCACAAATTTTTCTGACACCCTGTCCACTTCGCTTTTTATCTCTCGTTCGATAAGTAGTGGGTACGGTTTTCCAGTATTTGAGAAATTGTGTATATCTAAAACAAGACTGCAGGTTTTAAGCTCCTCTAATAATAGATTGTTCAATCTCTCCTGAATCGTACCATTAGCGTTTCCTGGAAAACTCCTGTTGGGGTCTTTAATATCAACCGGCAAATCAAGACTATTAAAACGACTGCCAAGAAGGCTTCCAGATGGATTTGCCAAAGCCACAATCTTTAGCTTGTTTTTAAGTGCGTTTTGCGATTCTAAAATTCTCTTGAGGACAAGTAGCCCCCCAGTTTCTACCCCGTGTATACCAATAACAACGCCAACGGTTTTTGACCCGCTTCCTATTTCTATAATTGGAACATTTAATTCTATTGTTCCAAGATTTATTTTTGCTACCCTAACTTTTGGTTTTTCGTTTTTCATATATTTTTTGTACATTAAACTAGAGCTTAATAATATTGACCCAAAAAGAAAAAACCCGCTTTCGCGGGTTTTGTGTTTTTACTTATCGTTTCTTAATATTTATGAAAGCAACGCAAAAACAAACCCGCGGTTAGCTGGTGTATAATGGGTAAACCAATAAGTTTTGTTAATGTTTGTGTTTTCCATACTCTAGTACTTTACCCCACTATAAGGCAGTCGTCAACACCGAGATTTTTTAAACAGTTATGCTCCTCGTACTTTTGTATTAAGTTCCTCGTGCACCTTTTCTTCCAAAAAAACCTTCATTAGCGATTGATAAGGAACATCCCTTTTGTTTGCCATCACTTTAAGATTATAAAGTAGCGGTTTAGAAAGTCTAACAGTTACCGGTTTAGTTGATGGTTTAAGATTTGATAAATCTAGGCTAACTCTTTCAAAACTTTCCTTAAAATTGGCAAAGTCGTTTTTGTCCCAAAAGTTTCTTTCGTTTTCTTCGGATTTAAATTTTGGAATCTTGTTTTGTTTCTTCATAAAATATCCTCCTTTCTTTTTTGCTTTGAATTCTTGCAGAGATAACTCTTAACTTTTCTTTTCTTATTGTAAAAGATATAAATAAATTTAATGTTGTTCCAGTCGTTCCTAAAGCAATAAATCTATCTTCCGTTTGTGAGTGTGTTTTATCGTAAAAAAACAAAACTGGGACATTAAAAAACACCTCTTCACACTCACTGCAAGAAATTCCGCGCTTTAGAAAATTCTTATCGGAATTACCTTCATCCCAATCAAATTCATAAGCGATTTTATCCAAAAACCTAATGCTCATTGTGCATTACTATACAATACAGTATTTTACAAGTCAATGACTATTGATATATACCGACTGTTATGGTTTTGAAAATACTAAATGCCAATTTGTGGTTAATATCTAGAGATAAATATTATCGGGTGACACCCCGATACAGAATATAGATTCCCACGCGCAAGGCGCAAGCGCGTGGTACTATATAACGCCTTTTGCCTTCGGCAAAAGGAATTTATCGGAAGATTCATCCACGGGCAAGCCCGTGATCTTCTCTAAATCTTGTTATAAATGCTTTATGGGGTGTCACCCGTCAAACCCTGATTCGGGCAAATGTGTTATCATTTAGATAATGAAAAAGGTAATAAAAAGGCCCATTAAAAAGTTGGAATCTACCCGACTGGTTGCCATAGCTACTTCTCTCGTAACCTTTCTTTTAGTTGGATCCATTTTTGGTATTGTGGTCTTTACTTATTTAAGCAAAGATCTGCCCTCTCCTAACGAGCTTACTGAACGACCGATTGAATTATCCACCAAAATATACGATCGCAATGGTGTGCTTTTATACGATGTCTATAATTTAAAAAACAGAACTATAGTATCGTTGGACAAAGTGTCTTCCTACGTTGTGCAGGCAACGCTTGCTACGGAAGACGCTGAATTTTATAGACATCACGGTTTTGATATTTTGGCTTATGTTCGCGCTGCAAGAAACATTCTTTTAAGACGGGGGTTACAGGGTGGTTCTACCCTTACGCAACAGCTGGTTAAGAATGCTCTTTTGACCAACGAAAGAACTGTGGTTCGCAAAGTAAAAGAGTTGGTCCTAACACTGCAAATAGAAAAAAAGTACTCCAAAGATCAAATTTTGCAAATGTATCTTAACGAAGCTCCCTATGGCAGTACTGCTTGGGGAGTAGAATCTGCCAGCGAATTATTTTTTGGAAAACCGGCGTCACAGTTGGATTTAGCGGAATCTGCCCTAATTGCGGGTCTTCCTCAAAGCCCAACAACTTACTCCCCAATAAATAATCCCGTCGTTGCCATAAAAAGGCAACAGTATGTGCTAAAACTGATGAAGGAAAAGGGTTGGATTAATTCAAAGAGCGAAAGGGAATACATTTCTTCCGAAGATTATGATGGGGCTTTAAAAAAGGAATTAGTTTTTGCCTCTGGTCAGGCGGTGCTTAAAGCTCCCCATTTTGTTATGTATGTGAGAAGCAAGCTAATTGATTCGTTTGGCGCCGATTTGGTGGAGACGGGGGGTTTAAAAGTTACTACAACCCTAGATTACAAATTTCAGGAAAAGGCTCAAGAAATTCTAACCGATGAGGTTGCCAAAGAGGCGTATCTTAAAGTTGGGAATGCTTCTCTCATCGCTTTAAATTCTAAAACAGGGGAAATAATCGGTATGGTTGGCTCCAAGGATTTTTTTAATTCCAAAGAAGACGGTCAGGTTAATGTGTCCTTGTCTTTGCGCCAGCCTGGTTCCGCCATAAAGCCTATAACATACGCCACCGCCCTAAAAATGGGGTATACAGCGTCATTTCCTATAATTGACGCTCAAACCGACTTTAACGAAGACCCGGAGGCAAAAGAGTATATCCCTAGCAATTACGACGGTGTGTTTCGCGGTACGATTCAGCTTAGATACGCTTTGGCGCAGTCGGTAAATGTTCCCGCGGTAAAAGTTTTAAAACTTGTGGGTATTAACAACATGGTAAAAACTGCCAACGCTATGGGAATATCGACCTTAACTTACGATCCTAAATATTACGGATTAGCTTTAACTTTAGGTGGTGGGGAAATTAAGCTTATCGAGCTTACCGCCTCTTATACGGTCTTTGCCAATAGTGGCACTTATAATTTTCCCTACGGAATAGAAAAAGTTGAGGACAACAAAGGGAATGTTTTGTTTTCGCATCGCGCGGAACCAGAAAAAGTATTAGATCCAGAAGTGGCTTTTATTATTTCTAATATTCTTTCGGATAACGATGCGCGGGCTCCAGTTTTTGGTTATGGATCGTACCTTAATATTGCCAAACATACCGTTGCGGTAAAAACTGGAACCACAAATGACAAGAAGGATAACTGGACAATCGGCTTTACACCTTCGATTACAGTTGGAGTGTGGGCGGGAAATAACGATGGGTCGTCAATGAACGAGATCGCGTCCGGTGTTACCGGAGCGGCTCCCGTGTGGAATAGAGTTATATCGGATTATCTAAAAGATCTGCCGGACGAAAAATTTTTTCAGCCCGAGACTGTTGTAAGAGCGGAAGTAGGAAGTATCACCGGTTTTAAGCCCTATTTGGAATTAGAAAAGCCACGAATGGAGTATTTTATTAAGGGTACGGAACCGCAGGGATATAGTCCTTGGGTTACAGTTTTGGAGATCTGCAGAAAAGATGATAAGCTTGCCAACGATGCCTGTAAAAAGGATGACAAGTCCGAAATGCGGGCTTTTTTAAAACTTAAAGCGGAATTTCCGCAATGGCAAGATGCCGTGGATCATTGGGTTGAGGATGTCGTCGACAAGGATTCTGACAAATATTCTCTGTATGATATTCCCACAAAAGAATCGGATTATGGAGATTAGGGGTTAGTAACCAGAAGAACTACCTCCTTACTACCACCTCTAAATCTTTTTCTAGCTTACTTATTATTAACCCTCTTGATTCTTTTATATCTTCGTTACTTAATTGGCAATTATCCTTGGTATAAAAAATACTAAAGGTACAAGAGGTTTTGTTCTCCTGTTTTAGTTTATCATCCTGAAATGTATCACTAAGTTCAAAAGCGAATTTAATGTTGTGGGGTAATTTAATTCCCTTAAAAAATTCTTCGATATTCTCATACGAAAGACCGCGAGAGTCGATAAAAGAAACCATTTCCTTTATGGGAATTGTATCGTCAAACGATCTATATTTAGTTGGTTCTAACTTAATCTCTTTGAGAGATATCTCAAAAGAGAATGTTTCTTGGAGGTTCGATATTTCTGCTTTATTTGGGTTACTTAATGATTTTAAGATCTCTTCAGCAACGCCTTTTACTTTACGGAAGGTATCTTTTTGATCCGCTTTTGAGTTATAGCTTGATATAGCCAGGTGCATTTCTTCTTGGGGATTATAAATATTTGCAATTTCAAAGATTTTAATCTCATCAAATCTGCCTTTATTAGAATTAATTACTTCTTGCAATGAGGGTAAAAGACTTTCATTCCTTAAATATCTTTTATCCTCTGTTAGCGGGTTCTTAATTTTTAAATATGGTTGGTTGTCATTTTGAATAGTTGGTACGAGAGAATAGGTGTAAACTTCGGTATATCCACAAGATACTAAAATATTTCTTAAGTTCTGCTCAATTTCAAATTTTTTATCTAGATAGGATATTTTTAGATTGGATTTTGGAAGTTTAGGAAAAAGACTAAAATAGCCTTTTATTCTGGCGTACTCTTCTATAATATCTTCTTCGCAGTTTAGATCTTCATATCTAAAAGATGGAATTGTGGAAACAATCGTTTGGTTGTCTTTTAGAGTACTTTTAATTTGGAGATCATTTAGGACTTTAAGAATATTTTCGGGATCTATTTTTTCTCCAAGATAGATACTAAGCTTTTCTAATTTTGTTGTGATCGTTTTTATTGGTTGGGAAACATTGTCAATATCATAAATTTTGGAAATCACAGATGCGTTGGCATATTTTTGACAAAGGTCCATCGCCTTAAATAATGCCGGTAGCGCCCCTTTGTAATCTACTCCTCTCTCAAAAATTTGGGCTGCCATAGTTCTATGGTTTAATTGCATATTAGCTTTTCGGATTGCTGTCTTGTCGTAAATTTGAGAAAAAAGAATTATTCTTTTGGTGTTGTTATCAATTTCGCTGGATTTTCCACCCATAATTCCGGCTAGATCATAAATACTTTTATTATCCTCGATGACGATAGCTCCAGCGGGTAGTATCCTTTTTTGCCCATCTAGCGTTGTTATTGTTTCTTTATCGCGAGATGCCCTAAGATTCATTATCGCTTCCCCGTTGTTGTTTTTGCCAATTTTGTCAAAATCAAAAGCATGCATTGGTTGTCCAAATTCCAGCATAATATAATTTGTGATATCGACAATGTTGTTTAGGGATCTAACCCCGCATTTTTCCAGCCTGTTTTTTATTAATTCGGGGGAATTGGAAATTTTTATATTATCCAAAACAATGGCACAGAACTTGGCGCAAAGGTTCTTGTCTAAATTTATCTCTAAAGCAACTTTTTCGTTCGAATTTAGTTTAATCTCCTCACCGTTTGTAATTTTTAGTGTAGGGTTATGTCCAAATTTTTTGGTCACAACGAATGCCTCGCGGGCAAACCCCCTTATTCCTATTAGATCTGGTCTGTTGGAGGTTATCTCAACATCAAATATTTTATCTTTGTCTGTTGCTTGAATAATCTTTTCTACGCTAGATGAGCAAAGAGACATTTCTTGGGCAAATTCTTTCTCGTCAAGGTCTATTTTTAAAAATTCTTTTATCCAAGAATAAGGGTATAAAATATTCATGCCTTTAAAATTGATTTAAAAACCTCAAATCGTTTTTGTAAAACATACGGCAGTCGGGGATGTTATGCTTCATCATAGCAACTCTTTCAACACCCCAGCCAAAAGCAAAACCGTTGTATTTTGGATCCACTTTTCCATATTTTAAAACGCTAGGATGGATCATCCCCGCCCCGCCAAGCTCTAACCAACCTTCTTTGCAAACACCACAACCCTTTCCCAGGCAGACGCTACAATTAATATCTACTTCAAAAGAAGGCTCGGTAAACTGGAAATGATAGGGCCTCAATCTTGTTTTTCTTTTTTCTCCAAAATAATTTTTAACAAAAAAATCTAGAGTTCCGATTAGATTGTTGATTGAAATGTTCTCGTCCACGAGTACCCCCTCAAACTGATGAAACATTTGAGTGTGAGAGACATCCTCTTGTCTTCGATAGCACTTGGCAATATTTAAAAGTCTTATTGGCGGTTCTTGCGATTCCATTTCTCTAACTTGAGCATTACTAGTATGTGGTGTTAATACAAGATTACCTTCCCCCTCCACAAAAAATGTTTCCCACTCATCTCGCGCTGGGTGTTGTTTTGGCATATTTAATGATTCAAAAGCGTGATACTCGGTATCCACTTCAGGATATCTTTTGCGCGTGTAACCCAAAAATTTAAAAATACTTGTTATCTCCTCAATTGTTTGAGTTAGAATATTAGTGCTCCCTAACTGGAGCTTTATAGATGGAATTGTGTAATCAAACGAACTCGAGGAAGATTGTAAAAAGGTTTTTTTCTTTTCTTTGACTTTATCTTCAAGATAGCCTTTTAGCTCGTTAAATTGGATACCGAAAGATTTTTTTTCTTTTGGAGTTAGGTTTAACAAAGAGGAAGTAACTTTTTTTAAAACTCCGGATCTTCCTAGATATTTGTTATCCAGCACCTCAATATCCGCCACAACGAGGCAATTTTTGCTATCTTTATCAAAATCTTCTTTAATCTTTAGAAGTTTTGGGAGCATCTTTATTTCGTAAGATTAACTTTTTTTACTACTTGCTCAAAGACTTGAGGGTAATTTGTTGCCATCTCGGACAAAACCTTTCTGTTTAAGAGAACCTTTTCTTTAGAAAGCAAAGCGATAAATGCGCTGTATTTAAGGTCGAATGGTTTCAGCGCCGCGCCAATTCTTAGAATCCACAAGGATCGCAAATCGCGTCTTTTTATTCTTCTTCCTGCAAAAGCATGTTCTCCGGCTCTAACATACGCTTCGTTGGCTCTTTTAAATAACTTAGATCGGGTTCCTTTATAACCCTTGGTTGCGGAAAGTACCTTTTTGTGTCTCCTGACTCTTTTTGTACCTGTTTTTACTCTGGGCATAAGTTAATGCTTTCCTAGAACTTTGATAATTTTTTTAGCGAAACCCTTGGATACCGTTGTTAGTCTTCTCTTACGGTTGGAATTGCCAGATGTTTCTTTTCGTCTTAAATGTGAAACACCCTGTACCCTGCGTTGTAGTTTTCCTTTACTACTTATTTTAAATCTCTTTAAGGCTGTTTTATTTGTTTTCATTTTACTCTTTTTCATAGGAAGATCATTTCTTGGGACGCAAAGTTAAGGTCATTTGGTTGCCCTTTAATTTTAATTCCTCATCGATATCTGTAATGTCTATAAGTTCCGCTATAACCCTTTCCAGCTTTTGTTTACCGAAGTCGGGGTAGGTAACTTCTCGTCCCTTAAATTGTACAGTAAATTTAACTTTGTTTTTATCTTCTAGAACAAATTCCCGCGCTCTTTTAATTCTAAATGCTATATCACCTTCTCCAATTCTGGGGCTAAGCTTAAATTCTTTTAGCTCTCCTCCTCCTTTGCTTTTTCCTTTAGACTCTTTATGCTTTTCGTCGTATAAAAACTTTTTAAAGTCAATAATTTTGGCAACGGGAGGAGTTGCCTTTTCGGCAACCAAAATTAGATCCAACCCCTCTTCTTTAGCTTTGG
The DNA here is from genome assembly GCA_018896215.1 of Patescibacteria group bacterium. Taxonomy (NCBI): domain Bacteria; species Patescibacteria group bacterium. The sequence continues at coordinate 32,373 of JAHINB010000007.1, read as the reverse complement.
ACAAGGCGACGGGTGTCTCTAGAACGCCTAAATTTTCTCCTTTGTTACCAATAACTTGAACCTGCGGTACTCTGATAAAATTGTTTATAGTGTATCTTTTCAATTTAAATCCAACTCCAATGACTTTGCGATTATACGATTCATTATATCTTTTGTAAACACCCCAAGATCAATTAAATTATCTTGCTTGTTATCCCGCGTTCTGATAGAAATTTTATTCTGCTCTTTTTCTTTATTTCCCAAAATTACCATGTAAGGAATTTTCTGCTCTTGGGCTTTGCGAATTTTGTTTTGCATGGTGTCGTTGTCTAGGTTTACTTGTACCCTAATGTTGGCATCCGTAAGAGTTTTTTTAACTTTAATAGAGTATTCGTCTAATTGGCTGGTAATTGGTATAATTTGTATCTGAACGGGAGAAAGCCAAACAGGAAAAGCGCCTGCAAAATGCTCAATTAAGAATCCAACGAACCTTTCACTCGATCCAAGCGGTGCTCTGTGTTGGACAACTACCAGCTCCTCTTTTCCAGTAGAGTTGATATAAGTTAAGTTAAATCTTTGTGGCATGTAAAGGTCAATTTGGTTTGTTGAAATTCCGTATTCTGTACCTATTGCGGATTTAATTTTAAAGTCCATTTTAGGACCATAATGAGCAGCACCTTCGTTTTCTACGGTGTATTTTATCCCCGACTTTTCTAGCGCCTCACGAGACATTTTCTCAGCTTTTTGCCACATTTCCTTATCCCCATGATATTTACCTTTTTTCTTTGGGTCTCTAAGGCAAAGTACTATATGATAATCCTTTAATCCCAGGGTATCGTAGTAGTAGCGGTGAAGATCAACTATCTTAACAAATTCCTCAACCGCTTGTTCTTCGGTAGAATAAATATGGGCATCGTTTTGACAAAAGACTCTTGGTCTCAATATGCCATTTAACGCCCCAGAATCTTCATAGCGGGCAACCGTTCCATATTCGGCAAGTTTTATTGGTAGATCTTTATAACTTCTTAACTTTGATTTGTAAATCTCGTGGTGAAAAGGGCAATTCATTGGTCTGATAAAATATTCGTCTTTTTCGTCGCCTGGAACATGGACTTTGTACATTTCGTCTTCAAAATAAGGAACATGACCCGATGTTTCAAAGAGTTTTCTTTTGGTAATAAAAGGTGTTGATACTCGCAGGTATCCCCATTTATCTTCGGTTTCTTTGCCCCACTTTTCCAATTCCTCTTTTATGATTGTTCCATTGGGAAGCCACAAAGGAAGACCAGAACCTATATCTTCAGAAAAGGTGAATAGTTCTTGTATTTTGCCAATTTTTCTATGGTCACGTTTTTTGGTCTCCTCTTGTTGCCAGAGAAATTTATCCAATTCTTTTTGTGTGGCAAAGCTGGTGCCATAAATACGGGTCAACATCTTATTTTTTTCGGATCCTCGCCAATAGGCTCCAGCAATAGAAAGCAGTTTAAAAAAACCAATTTCGGAAGTGTTGTCAACATGGGGTCCAGAACATAGGTCCACAAAAGAGCCTTCTTTTTTTGGTTCTCCAGTCCAATAAACGGTTGGGATCTCGCCACGGGTTGTGGCTTCTTTAATCCACTCTTGTTTATAGGGGTTAGCTTTAAAGAGGTTAATAGGCCTGTCCTCCGAAGCTTTAGCGTAGGAGGAGGGGATAAGGGAGATAGGAGAGATTGAGAGAGATTGCTTTTTAATTTTCTCCATCTCTCTTTCTATTTTAATAAAATCTTCTTCTATTAGTTTGGTTTCTAGGAGTTCGAAGTCAAAGTAAAAGCCATCGTCGGTTGCGGGACCCATGGCGGGAAGGATTTTATACCCCAAATTTTGCATGGCGTGCATTAAAACATGCTCTGTAGAATGGCGAATTGTAGAAAGCGGGTATTTTGACATTAATTTTTAGTGTTTAAATACGCAATGAGCTCATTGTAGCCTTTTAAGCTGTTTACCGCAAGCCAGGATTTTGTGGGAATAGAGGCAGAATAGAGTTTTTTGTCACGAGCTAGAATTGGAAACAAGACTTTTTCGAAATCAGTTTTTTTGGAAAGGTCGAATGTATCTCTAAAAAGTTGGTAGGTTTGGGGAGAAAACACTGTTACTCCAACATGAGCAGGAATTTTTACCATGGGATACATTTCTATCTCTTTGACGATCCCGTCTTCTATTTTCATTCCTGTGTAAGCGTAAGGTGTTTCTTTAACGATAGCAACCGTGGCAATACAACCTCTTTTCTCCCCCTCTTGGTGTTTTTCTAGAATGTATCTGGGGAAAATTTCTGGGAATTCTAAAATTAGATCATCGGGATTGTGTACAATTAAATACTTATCTTGGGGAATAAAACCTTTATCTAGAGCGTTTCTTACCGCTCCCCCCTTGCCTACAGGGTGGTCGGGGTCGTGACAGTAATTAATCGAGACACCGTATTTGCTCCCATTTCCCAAAATGTCAACGATGGTTTGGGCTTTGTGATAGACTAGCGCGACAAAGTTTTTAAATCCCGCGTCTCGATACATTCTAACGGTCATTTCGATCATGGTGTCGCCGTTAGGTAAAAAAAAGGAATTTTTGTGAGTGTTGCCCGATCCTTCGACCTCTTTAAATCGAGAGCTTTCACCTCCTGTCATTAACGCAACAACCACATTGTTTGGGTCAATGTTTTTCATATCTTAAATAAATTATGTTGTAGATTTGTTAGCCCGCAATTGCCCCATCGTTTCTACCACCCCCTATTGCCCCATCGTTTCCACAACCCCCTATTGCCCCATCTAATTTTCCACCGCCAATTACTCCGTTATCCATATTTACTAACACCTCCTTAAAATTAGCTAATAACTAACTTATAAACAAGTTTGTTTCTTACGAAATAATATGATCAACTATACCATAGTCCTGGGCTTTTTGGCTAGTCATATAGTAATCGCGATCCATGTCTTTTAATAATTGCTCTTTGGGTTTTCCAGTGTCTTTAGATAATAATCCAACCAGCAATTCTTTGAGGCGCAAAATTTCTTTAGCGTCAATTTCGATGTCACTCGCTTGTCCCCCGGCTTGACCCAACGGTTGGTGAATATGAATTACCGAATTTGGAAGCGAGTACCTTTTGCCTTTTGCTCCGCTTGCCAAAAGAATTGATCCCATGCTGGCCGCCATCCCAACTGCAATAGTGGATACGGGGCATTTTAAATGTTTAATCGTGTCGTAAACGGCAAGACCGGCGTAAATTTGACCTCCGGGACTGTTGATGTAAATTTTAATATCCTTAGTTTCGTCCTCGGCTTGCAAAAACAAAAGCTGGGCAATCACGGTATTTGCCAAACGATCGTCTATTGGTCCTGAAATGAAGACAATTCGGTCTTTGAGAAGTCTGGAATAAATATCATAACTGCGTTCGTAACCTTTAGGATCTTTTTCCACAACGATTGGAATTAATTGATTTTGCATATAAATTCAAGGGGGTAGTACCCCGTAGGGGTACTACCCCAACGCATTAAATACCTTTGGATAATTCTATCAAGACTTTGTTCTTGAGTAAAATCGCTCGAATGTACCATTTGTTTTCCTCTTTTGCCAGTTCCTCGCGGGCTTTGGAGTCGGGGTTGGCATTGATGGCGCTTTGAATTTCTTCATCGCTCACTGCTATTTTCTCAACTTTTGCTATTTCGGTTAAAATAAACTCCAGCTTTAAATTCTCTTCGGCTTGTTTTTTGTATTCCGCTTTTAATTCTTCTAAATTCTTTTTAATGGAACGCAAATAATCTTCCACAGTCATTCCCAGTTTTGCAGTTTGGTCAATTAGCTGGGAAAACATGCGGGTGGTTTCTTCCTCAATTAGGGTTGGAGAAATATCTACCTTGCTTGTTGCAAGTAACGCATTGGTAATATCGGCGGTTTTTGTTGGGGTCTTAGCCTGCCCGCCATCGCTACGCTCAGGCGTTAGCGGGCGGGGGGCATTGAAAGATTGAATATCAGAAACAGCTTTTTTGTAATCACCAAGGACTATCTCTGGGAGCTCAACAATTGTTGCCTCAAAAGTGGCCTCTTTGCCATCCTCTAACTGCTTTAAATTAATTCTAGGGTTAATTATTGGAGCCATGTGGTGTTCTTTAATAGCGCTACTTACCGCTTGAGGTAACAGAGTATTTACCACCTCTCCTCGCAACTTGCTGGGGTCTATCTTGTCTTTTACTAAATCTGCTGGCGCGGTTCCTGGGCGAAAACCATCTATTTTTACTTGAGAAGTCAGGGTGGTTAGAGCTTTTTGGAAAGCTTGCGATACCACATCCTTGGGAATGGTAATTGTTAGTTTATAAGTTTTTGCTGGCAGTTTTTCTATTGTTGTTGTCATAGCAGTTTCTTTTAGGGTGACACCCTATTAGGGTGTCACCCTTAATTAATTACTCGTATCTTAATGCCTCAATAGGATCTTTCTTGGCGGCTTTGTAGGCTGGCCAGGTACCAAAGGCAATTCCCACCAAAGCCGAAAACCCAAAGGCTATTATAACAGACCAGGGAGTAATTGCGGTATTAATTAATTTTTTTAAAGCTAAAGACCCCAATCCTCCAATTAAAATGCCGACTATTCCTCCAAGACTACTCAATGCAACCGCTTCAATGAGGAATTGTAGAAGTATATCTACAGGTTTTGCTCCAACCGCCTTCCTCAACCCTATTTCACGGGTGCGTTCAGTAACAGAGACAAGCATGATATTCATAATCCCAATTCCTCCAACCAAAAGCGAAATAGCGGCAATTCCAGCAAGTCCTAATGTCAAAGCGTTTAAGATGCCAGTTATGGAATTTAAAAGTTCTTTCTGCGAGACGATACTAAAATCATCCACCTTTAAAGTTTTTAAAAGTACCGATTTTATTTCCCTTTGCGCTAAATCTTTGTCCATGCTATCGGGAATGGACATGTAAAAAGTGCTAGGTTTATCCAGCCCAAAAAACTTTTTGGCGGTTGTGTAAGGAATAAAAATTTGGTTGTCGCGATCAACCCCTCCAAAACCACCTTTAGAGTTATAGATCCCAACGACTTGGATTTTTTCTGATCCTACAGTAATCAACTTACCTAGAGGGTCTGTATTAGGAAATAATTCTTCTACTACAGAAGGACCAATAACTCCCCGTTTAGAGTTGGAATAAACATCGCTTTGACTAAATTTTTCGCCACTTGATAACGAATAGTTAGCAATGGAGAACCAATTGGTGTCTACCCCATCAATTTCTACGAGCGCCGTATTATTTCCATATTTAACTTTTTTGTTAGTTTGAACAACAACAGTGGTTTCTATTTCATTGCTTAAGAAGCCCTTTAGGTTTTTATATTCAGTGTCCGAGAGTTTATTATTGGCATAAGCAGAACTGGGATCTCCCCTAAACCCTTGACTTCCGGGAACAACAAAAAGAGTGTTTGCTCCTAAATCTTTAAATTGACCGGTAATGTATTCTTGCAATCCCGAACCAATGGCAACCAGAAGTATTACAGACGAGACACCAATAATAACGCCGAGCATGGTTAAGACGGACCTAACTTTGTTGGCAAAGATTGCCTTAATGGCGATTTTATGCGTTTCGAATTTAAAGAGGATCATATTTTATTTCTCATTCGGGTCCGTCCCATTTGGGACGGACCCGTTTAAGTCAAAGCTAGTTGACTACCTCTCCATCTTGTAATTTGATTATTCTTTTAGCTTTTTTAGCTATCTCCATGTCGTGAGTGACGATAATGACTGTTTTTCCCTCGTGATGTAGATTCTCCAAAATTTCAAGAATTGCCCCGCCAGATTTGCTGTCTAAATTTCCAGTTGGCTCGTCAGCTAAAATAATTGCTGGGTTATTAATTAGAGCCCTGGCAATCGCGACCCTTTGTTGTTGACCGCCTGAAAGTTGATTGGGAAAATGATGCAACCTGTCTTGCAAACCCACTTTGTTCAGCATCTCAATGGATTTTTTAATCCGCTCTTTCTCGTGAATGTTGGCGTAGATGAGTGGGAGCTGAACATTGTCAATCGCAGTAGTGCGTTTAAGCAAATTAAAAGCCTGAAAAACGAATCCAATCTCTTTGTTGCGAAGTGTAGCAAGCTGGGACTCGTTCATTTTAGAAATTTTAGTGCCGTTTATGAGAACTTCACCACTTGTTGGTTTATCTAAAGCTCCGATAATATGCATCAATGTGGATTTTCCCGATCCCGATTTACCTACAATAGAAACAAATTCGCCTGTCTTAATTGTCAAGGAAACATTTAAAAGGGCAGGTACCTCGATACCTTCCATGGTATAAACTTTAGAAACATTGATTACTTCTACAACAGGTTTTACGGAGGTCATCGGATTACGATTACACGAATACCATCTTTAACAGTTCCGTTTTTGGGATAAATAATCGTGTCGTTTTCGGCAACTTCGGCTAATACCTCGGTATCAAGATCGGTCTCTAGTCCCACAGTAATCTCTCTTTTTATTGCTTTACCACCCTCTAATTTAAAAACAAATTTTTTATCATTCTCTGTGAGAATACTCGTCGAGTCTAAATACAAAACATCAGTTTTGATGCTAGTGGCAATTTCGATGTCTCCGTGCATGCCAACGGAGGCTTTAGCTAGTAATTCCTCTGGTAGTTTAATTTTAATTTTAAAAACGGTGTTGCCCGAAGCGTTCTTTTGGGCAAAGTTAGTAAGTTCCATAACCGAACCTGTAAATTTATTTTCTGGGTAGCTGTCCAGGTCAATTGTAACTGTTTGACCATGAGCGATTTTTCCATAATCCCCCTCGTCAATTTCGGCAGAAAAATATAATTCATGAGGATTGGCAATTACAATAACAGGACTGGTTGCTGAAGCGATCTCTTGCGCCTTGTAGTAGATTTTTGTGATTATTCCGTTAAACGGGGCGCGAATTGTTTTATCCCCAAGAGATTTAGCTGATTGGTTTACTTGGGCCTGGGCAGAACTTATAGCCTCTTGATAGTAATTGTATTTGTCCCAGTAGATTTTTTCGTTGTAGACCCCGATAGTATCGGGGTCGCTTTTATACTGCTCCTTAAACGAATTGAGATTTGATTTGGCCTGTTCTAACGCATTTAAACTTTGGGTATACGAGTTGTATTCGGATGAAGAGTTTCCCTTAACGAGAATCTGCCCTTTTGTAGTGGTGTCGCCTTCATTTACTAATACTTCTGTAATTTGAGTGCTTGTCGGAAAGCTTAAGGAAGCGGTTTGGTTGGAGGTGATATCGCCCGATGCCGATACAGTCTGTTTTACCTCGCCTCTTTTAACAGTGGTTACAGTAACCGGAATTCCCGCGGTTTTTGATTTGTATACTATAAAACCAATAATTAAAATTGGAATTAAAAGTAAGAAGAATTTTTTGTTTAGTCTCATAGGCTTGGATTCTATCATTTTTTCTAGTGGTGCCGCGAGGGAGAATCGAACTCCCAAGGATTTTACTCCACAGGGTTCTAAACCCTGCGCGTCTGCCAATTTCGCCACCGCGGCACTAGAGATGGAGCGGGATAGGAGAATCGAACTCCCTTCTCTACCTTGGGAAGGTAGCATACTACCAGTGTACTAATCCCGCAATTAATCACTAAATACTCTACAACATCTACACTAACCCATAAAGGGTTATAACAAGATAAAAGAAAATACCCAAAGGCGTTACAAGCTTGCTTATTAGCTATAGTCGAGATTACCCCCTCGCTTTAATTTGGTAAAACTAGCACCTGCCCAGGCTCAATCAGTGGGTTGCCGTTGGCAAGCCAGCCTATCGATTTGCTATTTGCAGTTAGAATCTTGTTCCATTCAAAACCACTGCCGTATTTAGCTTCGGCGATTTCCCAGAGAGTGTCCCCTTCTTTAACGGTATATTCGCCGCTCGTTATATCTCCGCTTTTGTAATCGTTGGCATACCAGACTATTGGTCGTTCAGGTGTTTCTGCTCCACCAACACCTAGTACCTCGGGCAATTTGCTATTTTTTTCTTCTGTTCTTCCAGCTTGTGATAAAGCTTCCTGGGTGATTTCTCCTTTGGAATTATCTTGGTTTTTAGAACTATTAAAATAGTTGTATACGGCAAACCCCGCAAGGACAACAATAATTCCAGCAAAAATAGCAGGCATCGGGTTTACAACTTTGTTAGTTGTTGATTCTTGAGAGCTCAAATTAAATCACCTCCTAGGTTTGGGGCAGAGGTTGTTTTAGCTAGTAATTTCAGTTTGCTCAAATTCAACGGGGCACTCTAAAACTCTAGTCTCCCCCGACCTTCCGCCAGCTGGCGGAGTTGGGGATCGACAAGATTTTTACGTGGCGGGAGCGACGGGACTTGAACCCGCAACCTCTTCCGTGACAGGGAAGCGCTCTAACCAATTGAGCTACACCCCCATTAGAATCTCTAAACTCGCGAAGCGAGTCAAGAGATTCTTATGCCCTCCGAAGCTCCGTGCCAAAGGCACGAGAGCGTAGGACGGGCAGGTTACAATTACAAATGTCACTGTTAAAAAAACCAGTCCATCCTTCGCTCCTCGGTAAGCTCGGAGCTACGGAGGACTAATTCGACCTAGACTCGAACCTCACTTTGTTCGTTCTCGTCAAGTTCTTATTGAGTATAATAATTCATTTTCCCCTATTGAGCAATGGCGTAACCGATAGTACCATATAACTATGCAGGATTTAACAAAAAAATTCTCTAACGCCCACATTTCGCAAATGTTTAAAGAAATTGCCTCTGCTTATCAGATACTAGGTAAAAGCTTTTTTAGAACCCGCGCTTATCAAAACGCATCTTCTATTATTGGTTCTTTATCTTCCGATGTCAAAAGTTTGTGGGAAGAAAGTGGTTTAGATTCTATTCAAGGTCTTGGAGATACCACTAAAAGTTATTTAGATGAGTATTTTAGAACAGGTCACATAGTCCATTTTGATACAGTTAAAAGCCAGATGCCCCCAGGGATGTTTGTTTTGCTGGATATCCCAGGTATTGGACCAAAAACCGCCTATCGTTTGTCAAAGGAATTGGGAATAACTAGCAGAGAAGATCTAATTAAAGCATGTAAACAGGAGGCTGTTGCAAATCTCACTGGTTTTGGGGAAAAATCTCAAAGCGACATCTTAAAATCAGCTCAAACCCCGCGAGTTAAAAAAGATAGAACTCTTTTAAATGTAGCAGAGGATATTGCTCTTTCTTATCAAAAATTCATCTTGGAGGATCCTAATACGGTCTCCTGCGATTTTTTGGGATCCCTGCGACGCAAGGCATCTACCGTTGGAGACATAGACTTTTCTGTTGCAACAACAAACCCTGTTGCTGTGATCAATAAATTTGTTTTGTACCCACAGGTAGAACAGGTAGAGGATAAAGGAGACAAAAAGGCTAGCGTAATTTTAAAAACTGGTCAAAGAGTAGATTTAATGACAGGAGACCCCGCAAGCTACGGAGCATTGCTGGCTCACTTAACTGGATCCAAGTTGCATAATATTGCATTAAGGACTTACGCTCAAACCAAAGGTTTATCCATTTCGGAGTATGGAATAAAAGATCAAACTGATGTTTTAAAGACTTTTCCTAGTGAGGAGTTGTTCTACAAATACTTAGGATTAGACTTTATTCCGCCCGAATTAAGAGAGGACAGGGGTGAAATTGATTACGCTAAAGCAAAACCCCTTCCAAAACTTATAGATCAACCAGATATGAGAGGTGATTTGCAAATGCATTCAACTTATTCTGATGGGGCAAATACCATTGCCGAAATGGCGCAAAAAGGCTTTAAATTAGAATATGAGTATCTTGGAATTACAGACCACTCCTTAAGTCTTAATACCAAAACTAAACAAGAAATACTTAGCATTATTAAAGCTCAAAAGCACGAAATAGCACAACTTAAGTACTCTAAGGACGATTTTAAAGTGTTATTGGGTACAGAATGCAATATATTATCCAACGGAGAGTTGTCACTAAGCGACGAAATCTTGCAAGAGTACGATTACGCTATCGCCTCTATCCATACTGGTTTCGATCAAAGCAAAGAACAAATTACTCAAAGACTGATTAATGCAATTATCAACCCCTCCATAAATTTTATTGCCCATCCCACAGGTAGAGTTTTACTGGAAAGAGATCCTTATGATGTTGACTGGAGAAAGATTTTTAATTATTGTATCCAATATAACAAACCCCTGGAGATTAATGCCTTTCCTTCTCGTCTTGATTTACCTGACGATTTAGTTAAAATTGCCAAGGATATGGGGGTAAAGTTTGTCATTAATACCGATGCCCATTCAACTGTTCATTTGGACTACATGAAGTATGGAGTTTATGTGGCAAGACGCGGCTGGTGTACTAAAGAAGAAATATTAAATACCTTGTCATTAAAAGGTTTAGTAAAAATTCTTAAGATTAGAAATCAAGATTAATTATTTCGTTAGAAACAAACTTGTTTATGATTACAGATCAAGAAATAGATAATTTATATTTGCTTTCAAAATTAACTCTCAAACCAGAACTTAGAGAGGAAGTTAAAAAATGGTTGTCCGAAACTCTAGATTATATTACAGTTTTAGACGAACTTGATACAGCCAATGTTAGACCAACAACTCAAGTTACGGGACTGACTAATGTTTTTAGAAAAGATCTACCTACAAAAGAAAACGAATTAAATTTGTCTGGAACATATTTTAAGACTAGCATCACCGTTGTTAAGTAAAGAATAAATAGGGATTATCCCAAATTTGGGATAATCCCTAATCTACTAATCTAGCTATGAAAAATCTTTATAATCTAACAATAGAAGAATCGTTGCGAGGACTTAATGCGGGGGATTTTTCTTCTGTTGAGCTTGTCAAAAGCGTTTTGGAAAGAATAGAAAAAGTAGAAGATAAGGTAAAGGCCTACATTTCAATTTTTAAAGAAGACGCTTTGTTGCTGGCAAAACAGGCAGATGCAGAGCGAAAAAAAGGAAGTAAGAAAAAGCTTTTGGGTATTCCCTACTCTGCCAAAGATCTTTTTAATACTAAAGGGTATTTGACTACAGCCTCCTCAAAAGTTTTAGAAAATTACATTGCGCTTTACGAATCCACCGTCACCGCGAAGTTAAAAAATGAAGGAGCGATTTTAATTGGAAAAACTAATTCCGATGCTTTTGCTCATGGTTCTAGCACCGAAAACTCCGATTTTTTTGTTACAAAAAACCCCTGGGATCTTACGAGGCTTCCTGGAGGATCCTCGGGTGGTTCTGCGGCAGCCGTTACAGCGGATGAGACCATTTTTGCGATTGGAACAGAAACAGCAGGTTCCATCAGACAACCAGCTTCTTGGTGTTCGGTTGTTGGTCTTAAACCGACATACGGTAGAGTGAGTCGCCATGGTGTTATAGCAATGTGTTCGTCTACAGATAGCCCAGGTCCTCTGGGAAAAACGGTTAAGGATTGTGCCACAATATTAAAAATCATAGCGGGAAAAGATTACCACGACGGTACATCGAGTAACGAAATTAGAAACGACTATTCCAATTTTTCTTTTTCTAATCTTAACAATATAAAAATTGGGATTCCTAAAAACTACTTTAGTTATCCTATGGAAGAAGGGATTAAAGAAAAGGTGACGGATTCAATTAACGCTCTTGCTAAATTGGGTGCGAAAATTATTGAGGTTAACTTAATGGATCCAAAATATGCCATTGCGGTTTATACAATTATTCAAAGAGCCGAAGTTTCATCCAACCTATCTCGCTTCGATGGTATAAGATACGGTAATCCCCGCTCTAGTTTTGGACACGAAGCCCAAAGAAGAATCTTGTTGGGCACTTATGTTTTATCCGCTGGTTATTATGATAAGTATTATCAAAAAGCTCAAAAAGTAAGGACGCTAATTTGCAGAGATTTTGATCGAGTTTTTAAGAGTGTGGATTTAGTTGTGTCGCCTGTTTCTCCAACACTTCCGCTAAAAATCGGGTCTACCGTTGATCAATCTATGTTTGGAGAAATTGCTGATGCCTTAGTTGAGTCAAGTTCCCTTGTGGGACTCCCCGGGATTTCTGTTCCCGCGGGTTTTGTAAATGGATTGCCTGTTGGGATGCAACTTGTGGGTCCAAAATTCAGCGAAAAATTAATTTTGGAAGTGGCAAATCTTTATGAAAAAGAAGTCGATTTTAGCAGATTTAAACCAAACCTATGAGTTATATACCGGTCATTGGTCTAGAAATTCACATCCAGCCTAAGACGGCATCAAAGATGTTCTGTGGGTGTTCAGCAAACATTTGGAAAGCCGAGCCAAATAGCATTGTTTGTCCCGTGTGTTTGGGTCTTCCCGGAGCACTACCGGTACCTAACGAAGAAGCGATTAAACAATGCCAACTTATGGGGTTAGTGTTAAATTGCACAATTGCTAGTTCTTCTAAATTCGATCGCAAGCATTATTTTTATCCCGACTTGCCTAAAGGGTATCAGATTACCCAATACGATGAACCCCTTTGCTCGAATGGGTATTTAGCGCTCTCAACTGGTACAAAAGTCAAAGTTAGGCGGGTTCATATGGAAGAAGACACAGGAAAATCTTTTCATCAAAATAATGAAACACTATTAAATTTTAATAAATCTGGAATGCCGTTAATAGAGATTGTAACCGAACCCAACATTAAGTCACCCGAAGAAGTCTCTGACTTTGGAAAATTGGTTCGTGACCTAGCCCGAAAATTTAATATTAGCGATTGTGACATGGAAAAAGGGCAAATGAGATTAGAGGCAAGTATCTCGCTTAAGAAAAACGAATCCGATCCCCTACCCGATTATCGAGTAGAGATAAAAAACATTAACTCGTTCAAATTTGCCAAGAATGCGGTTTCCTACGAAATTGCCCGTCAAACAGAAATTTTAGATGCCGGAGGTACTATTAGCAATGAAACTCGTGGGTATAACGAAAAAACCAGAGAAACATTTAGCATGCGCCAAAAAGAGGTAGAAAAAGATTACAGATATTTTCCCGAGCCGGACATTCCTCTTATGGAGTTTAGTAAGGAATATCTTAATAAACAAGTTTGTTTCTTGCGAAATAAGTTGCGCCATGGATAAACTCGAATTTGACTTTGACAACCCACAATACGAATATGTAACCACCAATGTCCGTTTAAAAGAAGTATCCGAGATACTAAAAGAAGAGAAAATGGTTTCGGTGGATACCGAGGGAACCTCTTTGGATTATTACTACAATAAGCTCCTTTTATTGCAAATTGGAACCCCAACTATCGCTTACATTTTTGATACCCAGAAGATTAAGGATTTCACTCCCTTAAAAGAAGTCATAGAGAATCCCAAAATTCTTAAAATTCTTCAAAACGGCAAGTTTGATTACGGTATTATAAAAGTTGCCTTAAATATGGATATTGTAAACATTTACGATACCATGTTGGCGGAACAGATTGTTATAAACGGTTACAAGAAATCGGCATCTCTTGGCGCCATGGCAAAAAAATATTTGGAAATTGAGCTGGATAAAAATTACCAGTCTTATCAATGGGATAAGGTTGGGCTAAGTGGTAATTTTCAAAAACGGCACCTAAATTACGCCGCTTTAGATGTTTTAACCCTTTTTCCGATTTTTAAAAAACAATTAGCCATATTACAAAAAGAGAATTTAGTGAAAATCGCCAAATTGGAGTTTTCTGTTTTACCAGTTGTTGCTCAAATGGAACTTTCGGGATCATATATTGATGTTGACAAATGGAGGCAGGTTATTGCAGAGCTTAAAGAAAAGAGGCAGGATACCGCAACAAAAATTCAATCCGAAATTAGACCTTTATACAACTCCTCGCAGTTAGACTTGTTTGGTAATTTATCCGATGTAATAAATATCAACTCTCAACAGCAGTTGCTGGAGTTGTTTAACGATAGATTGGGCTTAAGTTTGCCTTCTACCGGTGTTAGAGTTTTACAGCAAAATAATCACCCTGTAGCTAAATTAATTTTAGAGTATCGGGCGTCCGAAAAACTTATCTCGGCCTTTGGAGAAAACTTGTTGGCTAAGATAAATACGGTTACGGGCAGGCTTCATCCTGATTTTAGGCAAATAGGCGCCGATACAGGAAGATTTTCTTGTACCAGTCCCAATTTACAGCAAATTCCCCGAGGCTCGCAATTTAGAAGTTGTTTTATAGCTCCAAAAGGAAAAAAGCTTGTAACCGTTGATTATTCGCAACAGGAGTTAAGAATTCTTGCAGAATATTCTGGCGATCCCATTTTAATTAATACCTATAAAGAAGGAAAAGATCTTCACACAGTTACGGCATCTATGATGTATGGGATACCCGAAGAGAAAGTTAAAAAAGATGTCGAAAGATACGCTGCTAAGTCTATCAATTTTGGTCTAATGTATGGCAGGGGCGCGAATTCTTTGGCGGGACAGATTGGACTGTCGCAAGAGGAGGCTAAAAAACTACTCGCGCTGTACTTTAAAAAGTTTTCTAAGGTTAAGCTATGGTTAGACAAAGCGGGAAAAAACGCTGTTACCCGAAAGTACTCCACAACCCTTGGGGGCAGAAAACGCTATTTTACATTGCCCGATCAAGGCGATCCCAACTACCAAAAACTTATTGGAGATATAGAACGAAAAGGAAAAAATACTCCAATCCAAGGAAGTGGTGCCGATATGGTTAAACTGGCTCTAGTTTTTATTCATATGCGATTTAAGAAAGAAAAAATAGACGCGCGAATTATCTCTACCGTGCATGACGAAATTGTTGTTGAAGCAGAAGAATCGGTGGCTCAAGATGCTTTAAGGATGCAGAAGGAGGAAATGCTTCGCGCTGGAGCAACTTACCTAAAAGCAGTTCCAGTAGAAGTTGGTGGCGAGGTCTCCGATGTTTGGGAACACTAATGATTTGCACTTGGGGTGTTAGAGTGCTAGAATATCTAAACTATGGTAATTTGCCAAAGATGTCAAAAAAGACCCGCAGAAGTGCAGACAAGCCAAAATATTGGTGGGAGAATTGTCTATGCTCCAGTGTGTCGCGTCTGTTTTGAGGAAATCCAGAAAACCGCCCAAACAGTTTCGTTTGTGGAGAAGTTCGGAAAAGATTTGACCGAAATGGCGCGAGTGGGAAAATTAGATCCAGTTATTGGAAGAGCCAACGAAATTTTAAGAATTGTCCACATTCTTTCTCGTCGTACAAAAAATAACCCAGTTCTAATTGGAGACCCCGGGGTTGGAAAGACAGCAATTGTAGAAGGTTTGGCGCAAAAGGTTGTAGAAGGAAGTGTCCCAGAACAGCTAAAAGGAAAAAGGATTGTTTCTATAGATATGGCATCTCTTGTTGCGGGGACCGCGCACAGAGGTCAATTCGAAGAAAGGCTTAAAAAGGTTTTAGAGGAGGTAATTTCTACCCAAGGTCAAGTAATTTTATTTATTGATGAGATGCATACTATAGTTGGCGCGGGGGCGGCGGAAGGCTCGGTTGATGCGGCTAATATTTTAAAACCAGCGCTCTCTCGTGGGGAAATGCAGCTTATTGGAGCAACCACAATAGATGAATATCGCAAAAGGATCGAAAGGGATAAGGCTTTGGAGAGGCGTTTCCAGACCATATATGTTTCGGAACCAACTGTTGATGAAACCCGAGAAATTATCAAAGGTCTAAAAATTAAATATGAGAAATTTCATCAGGTAGAAATTACCCCCGAGGCTATAGAGGCAGCTGTTACCATGTCGGATCGTTATATTTCTGACAGGTTTCTTCCCGATAAAGCCATTGATTTAATTGACGAAGCTTGCGCTATGGTTAGAATTTCCGAGGTTAAAGAGCCAGAAAACTTAAAAGAGGTCGAAAAAGAAATCCAAGTTGTAAAAGAAGCCGAAAAATTAGCTGGTGGCGAAGAAAAACTGCGTTGCGAGAAACGGTTAGAGGAGCTATCTGTAATTAAAAAAGAGCTTATGGAGATATGGACCAAAACAAAGCTGGAAGACATTCCCCCAATAACAAGAAACGATGTGGCAAAAATTATCTCTAAGGCAACCAACATTCCTTTAGAGGATTTGTCCCAGGAGGAGCGCCTTAAACTTGCAAATTTAGAATCTTTAATTCATAAAAGAGTTGTAGGTCAAGATTTGGCGGTGAAGGCTGTATCCGAAGCGGTAAGAAGAGCAAGAGCTGGAGTTAAAAATCCCGCCAGACCAATTGGGTCGTTTATCTTTTTGGGACCAACCGGCGTGGGAAAAACAGAATTAGCTAAAGCTTTAACGCAGGTTTTATATGGTAGTGACGAAATGTTGGTTAGGATTGATATGAGTGAGTACATGGAAAAGCATGCTATTTCTAAAATGATAGGTTCCCCTCCAGGATATGTTGGGTACGATGAAGCCGGCCAATTAACCGAAATTGTCCGTAGAAAACCCTTTTCGGTGGTTCTTTTTGACGAGATAGAGAAAGCCCATCCCGAAGTTTTTAATATCTTATTGCAGATCATGGAGGATGGCAGGCTTACAGATAGTCATGGGAGGGCGGTAGATTTTAAAAATACGATTCTTATTCTAACATCCAATTTAGGGTCTCAAGTTGCTAAAATACCCTCGATTGGTTTTGCGGACGGTAGTAAAGCGTCTTCGTCTTATGCGCTTATGGAGTCCAAAATTATGGCGGAAGTTAAAAATAATTTTGCGCCCGAATTCGTAAATAGATTAGATGAAATTATCATCTTTAAACCATTATCAGAAAAAGAAACTAACGAGATTGTGGTAAAAGAATTAGAAAAGGTAAATGCGATGTTGGGTTTACAGCAAGTCACTTTAACTTATGATAAAAAAGCTGTTTTGTATTTAGCAAAAATTGGTTTTAGCGAGGAATACGGGGCTAGAATGTTAAAAAGGACAATTCAAAAATATATCGAAAATCTAGTCTCGGACATGATAATTGGAGGGCAGATTAAATCTGGGGATAGCATAAGTCTTGATATTTTAGAAAAACAAGTTAAAATTGCAGTCTGCGAGAAGGTTACAGTTTAAATGGCAATATGCAAGAGGAAAAAACAGAATCAAAATCTAAGCCCGAATCCAAACCCAACTTTAATGTGGGTGATACGGTGGTGGTTCATTATACCGTTTTAGAAGGCGATAAAACAAGAATCCAACCCTACTTGGGAATTGTAATTTCCAAAAAAGGCAAGGGAGAAAGCAAAACATTTACGGTGCGAAGAATTGCCGATGGCGCGATTGGGGTAGAAAGAATTTTTTTGGAAAATTCTCCCAAAATTGCCAAAATTGTAGTTAAAAGTAGAACCAAGGTTAGGCGCGCTAAGATAACCTATATGCGAAAACGAATTGGAAAGAGTGCCTCTAAAGTTTAACTTTTCAGCTTTGTCCGATAGCAATATTCAAACTGGAAAATTAGGTGAACAATTAGCTTGTAAATACCTTGAATCTAAAGGTTATCAAGTTGTTGCCACAAATTTTAGATCTAAAAACTTTGGGGAGATTGATATTGTTGCAACTAAAGGCAGAAAAACTGTATTTTTTGAGGTTAAAACTCGTTCCTCTAATTGGAAAGGAACTGGAGAAGAAGCCATAAATCTGCGAAAACTTAAGGCGCTTTCTCGGGTTTGTGAGATCTTTATCAAAGCTCACCTCGAGTTTCCCCAGTCACTCCGACTAGATGCCATTTTAATTTTGTTGGATTCTACAAATCCCCAAAACTCCACAATTCGCCATTACGAAAATCTAGACATCAACGGAAAATATTGGAATTGAGCAGTTTTTCGTGTACACCCTTCGCTCGCCCTCGGCGAGCTACGGGTATATACCCCTCTAAGCTATTTTTGCAACCTTGCGGGTTGCAAATTAGCATAAGATGGGTATAAAATCCTCGCATTCATGGGCCTTTAGCTCAGGGGTAGAGCAGCTGGCTTTTAACCAGTTGACCAGGGTTCGATTCCCTGAAGGCCCACCACGCTAAGCGTGGTGAATGTCGCGCTAAGCGCGACCACCATCTTTCGGTTGCATTCTCCAAAAAGTGATATAATAAACACACATGGTTTTAAAGTCTGAACTTTTTACAATTAGCTTAGAGGAACAACCAAGTTCTGCCATAAAACCTAAAAGAATATTTAGGTTTAAGTCGTTTATGTTTCTTATTCCTGTTATTTCTATCCCTATTATCTCTTTAAGCCTTATTGCCTTGGTTTATGCATCAAACAACACCTCGTACGCATCTAGCACAACTAAACAACCTAGTCCCCTATTCTATTCTTTATTTTCTGCAAAACCCAAGGTACTTGGTGCTACAACCCAAGGATTTGAAGGCGAAGACCCAAGACCACATATCATCAAACAATTTTATCAAGGGTACTATGGCAACAATGCCCCGCTTGCAGATTATGGGGATTTTATTGTAGAAAGTGCCGATAAGTGGAAAATAGATTGGAGGTTAATTCCAGCAATTGGAATGTGTGAATCTAATGGGGGTAAAAGTATTCCAGAAGATTCTTACAATGCTTGGGGGTGGGCAGCAAGCGAAAGAGATTTGGCAGAAAAAACTGGTAACTATAACAATAATTCTTGGGAGGCAGGAATTGAGCGAGTTACTAAAGGTCTTGCCACTAGTTACTATCATCTAATAAATGCATCTGATGGAATCGATTTTGATGAAATTTGGACAATTATGCGAAAATACACTCCCCCATCAGAGGCTAAAGGTGGCCCTTGGGCAAAATGTGTTTGGCAGTATTACAGCGAATTAACCGAATTTCAGACTCCCGCTAGGTAGCTTCCCATCATCTATGCTTTTTCAAGCAGAACTTTCCAAAATTGTTTTGCGCCGTCGCTTCCAATTTCGTGATTGGAATCTTTTTGTTTAAAATTTTTAAAAGTTTCTAACATTGTTCCTTGATATAAACTCCAGGTTAGTTCAGCGGAGGCCTTGGAACCCTGGGGCAAAATCCAACCGCGGGTGTTTTTTGATGCTGTTTCTATCAACCCATTTCTCTTTAAAAAGTTTAGGTTATCGTGTTCCTGCCTTCCCACAGGTTCGGCTAAAAGCAAAAAAGCTCCCCCCACGCTATCAACATCCAAAAGCGCTTTAAATGCCTGTTCGCTGGGTTTGGTAATTTCTGCCGAGATAATATTTTTCTTGTAAACCGTTTTGTATAGATTGACAGTTTCTCTGTATCCCGATGAAACATATAACCTAACATAACTGCGATGAGACATTTTGTGTAAAAAAATAAGAGTAAATGGCGCCTGTCGGCAAACAATATGAAAAACAAAACGAGGGGACATTTTGTGTAAAGTATGAATTAAGTGAGCAAAAAATTCCATACCCACCGCGGCTCCAGAGACTGGAATAATAATATTTATTGGGGTGTTTTCTGTTGGGTCATACTGTTGCAACCGTTGGTTAATTTTGCTAGCCGAAAGTTTTTGGGAAAACTCTAAAGATACAGGGTAAGGAACAACTTCCACAGGGACATCGGGTAACCCGTCCTTTCTGGCAAATGCTTTTAAAGCATTTTTGGTTTTTAAGCTGGGGCAAAAAATCAGGTCGGCGCTATCTACATACCAGATGTCTTGAGGCGAGTCGTCGGTTACTTGAACGACTAAAAAGACTTCGGCGTTAAGGATTTTTGAAATTTGGTTTTTAAGCTCTCCGAGCTGGTATGCCAGCCCAAAGTGCGTGGATACGATGATAATTTTTTGGGGTTTAACGCTTCGGTCTTGTACCAGATGAATAAATTGATTTAACAGATCGTCAGTGTGAGTTTTTAGATATTTGGTGTAGATTTTTGTAAACCAATACCCCGCCTTTCCCTTTTGGGTAAACTCCATCAGTTTTCTTGCCCAGGTATTAATGCTAGAAAAGCGGTGCATGGTTTCGGTTGTTGAGTCTTGGGCGGTAAAAACGGTGTATTTTAAATGTGGCGGAATAGCCTCTATCAGCGCGTCTGTTACCCTAATATGCCCCAAACCAGCTGGAGCGTAGGTAAAAACAATAAGGGTTTCTTTATCAGTATCCACACTAACAGTTTAAACAATTTTAAAATAAAGTTCTAGTTGAAATTTTCTTTGGGGAGATAATTGATTAATTGATTATTGTAATATTTGTCCTAAATCTTGTTATAATACTTATATGCCCAAAACTATTAAGTATTTGATAATAGTGGCGTTTCTTACTATAATCTCGGGATTGTTGGTTTATCTCGCGGGTTTAATTTCGTTAGGATGGATTGTTGGAAAGAATTTGTAATGCGAGGGTAGTTTCCGCCAAAAGCTCCGCATTTTTGCGGATCTGCCATAATGCGCTTTGCGCTTTAGGCAGACAGTGTAATATATAAAAATGTTCTATTATAATTATGTTTTGTTATGTAAAAAAGATAGTGATAAATCAGAGTTTTACATTGGGATAACATCCGATCTTAAAAAGAGAGTACAGCAACATAAAAATAGATGTGTTAAATCGACAAAGGGGTTTGATAGTGTAGAGCTGGTATATTACGAAGCATGTAAAAATAAAACAGACGCGAGGCATAGAGAAAATCAATTAAAGACAGGATTTGGTAGGGGGTATTTAAAAAGGAGATTAGAAAATTTCGTGCAAATATAGTTTTTAATTGCGAGGGTAGTTCAGTGGTAGAACGCTTCCTTGCCAAGGAAGAGGTCGCGGGTTCAAGTCCCGTTCCTCGCTCCACTTCGGGCGGTTAGCTCAGTTGGTTAGAGCGCTTCAGTGACATTGAAGAGGTCACAGGTTCGAGTCCTGTACCACCCACCACGTAATATCTTAGCGATCCCCGACTCCGCCAACTGGCGGAAGGTCGGGAGAGCATAGAGTTTTACAGTGTGGCGTTGAATCCGAGCTTTGCGAGGATTCTTACGCTACCGTATGGATGCCAAGATTTAACGTGGCACAGCCATTTTGTTTAATACCGTGGCCCCGTCGTCTAGTGGTCTAGGATATCTGGTTTTCATCCAGAAGATCGCGGGTTCGAACCCCGCCGGGGTCACCACTAACCTGTTCCAAAATGGAACAGTTTACATTGTGTAGAAAACGCGCACATTCCAAATCGGTAAAAGAGTTATTCGGAAATTCCGAATAACTGTAACGGGTTGTCTTTTGTAACTACTGGTTTAACCTCTACCATTGTCTCAAAATCTGGTTTGTTTTCTAGCATTGCTATCAAACATCGTCCCAAATGATAGCCAAGATTAACGGGTACAGCATTGCCAATTTGTTTATACTTAGAAGATAATGAACCAGCAAATTCCCACTCGTCGGGAAATGATTGAATTCTCGCATATTCTTTATAGGTTAAAGGTCTAGTTTCGTCGGGGTGACATCTTTCTGTCTGCTTTTGAGCAGGAGCACAAGTTAAAGTAAGACTTGGTTCATCCCACGATAATCTTCTAGCCATTCCCGTTTTTCCTCCTTCCATATAAAAACTGGCTCCCATATATTCCTTTTGTAATTCTAAAGGCAAATCTCGCCAATAACCACCGGGGGGAACTAATTCCAAAATTTTCCTTTTTTTGTCGGGGTATTTTTGACCTTCAGATTTTGGAACATCTTTTAACGCATCTCTCAAAACTGTTATGTAATCTTTTTCTTTTGGAAATAAAATTGGCAAATCTAAATCATTTCTAACAGCAATAATTAATAGCCGTTCTCTTTTTTGTGCCACATCTAAATATTGTGCCCTTACAACTTTATAGGCTACTTTGTAACCAGTTTCTTTAAGAGTCTCTACCATTGTTTTTAATGTCTTTCCATTGTCGTGTCGCAATAATCCCTTAACATTTTCTCCAACGGCAATTTTGGGCATTGTTTCTTTTACACACCTTGCAAATTCAAAAAACAATGTTCCCCTTATTTTATCCTCTAGACCCAGTTTTTTTCCTGCATAACTAAATGTTTGGCAAGGAAAACCGCCTTCCACAACATCTACATTTTTACCTGTAAATGTAATATTTTTAATATCGTCCTGAACTACATTCCATTCTGGTCGATTATTTTTTAATGTAGAGACGGCGTTTTTATCAATCTCTACCATTAAAGTATTAACAAATCCTGCATTTTCTAAACCCAATGCAGTCCCACCAGCTCCTGTAAATAATTCGATGGTGGTATATTTTGTTTTGTATGCTGATTTTAGAATTTTAAATTCTGTAGGTGTATAAAGACCGTTCTGCTTTTTATTTACTCTTTCCACCTCATCTAAATTAAATAGACGATAGTTATTTTGGGATCTACTAGATTTTATGAGACCTTTCTTTTCCCATCTTCTAACGGTGTCAGAAGACACACCAATTTTAGTAGCGGTTTCTATAACTGTGAGGGTTTTATCTTGCATGTAAAAATGCTACCAATAACCATTGCATTATGCAAGGGTTACCCACTTATTGTTTTTGAATGCTTTGTTGTAAAGTTTGTGGAACAAAGGCTCTAAGCTGTAGTCGTGAGATTTATTGCCATTTTGTATTTTACAGATAGCAGTAGGTAACACATTGTAAAGCTCTTCTAGGGCATTTTTATCACCAGTAACAATTTCATAAAAACTACTCCCATCAATCCTTCTTATATTTTTGTTACTTTTTCTGTTAACCTTGGTTTTATTATCCGATGGTTTAAAGGTTTTATTATAAATAGCACCACTCTTAGGTATTATTTCCACATAATAAGCTATATACCCTTTATATTCGCCTTTTAATGCAAATTTTAAGTTATCATACAGCCCCTTTTTATCTGAACCTTTTGTGGTGTTATATTTATTTTTTATTTCGGCAATAATTTTTCTTTCGATATTTTCTACATCAATGATTTTTCCAACAGGAAGATTTTCCCATCCAGTAACACTACCAATAATCACTTTGTGAAATTCTCCGACAGCATTTTGTAATGTCTTTTGTCGCTGCCTAGCCTTTTCTTGTCCTATCCAATCTTTTAATGAAATTCCAGCACTGGAAGCATCAAAAATTGCCGAAAAAGGATCCACAGAGTTTTTGTAAAAATCTCTGTCGTCTTTAGTAGCATTTTTTATTCTAGTAAGAACTGTTTCTACAGCTAAAAATAATTTTGCGTTAGAGATAAATGGTAGAAGCTGTTGTTCTTTATGCATAGTTTTAATAACTATAACAAAATTCTAATTAAAAGTTATTTGCATTCTTTCCAAAGACCTAAATTGTTCTTTTTAGCTTGTTGTTGGAGGTCTTTGAGTAAGGACTCATACTTTACATCTGGTTCATAAGTAATTTGTTTCGCAAAGCCTAATTTTACCAATTCCCCATTGATAAATAGAGCATCTTTATAGACATAACGAAGTTTTCTGTTATATCTATCTTCATCCGAAACATCTTGTTCCAACGACACCGTTTGATTTTCTAGCAGGTTTGTCAAATATTGTTTTGCCTCCTCGGCGTAACATTTTGGATTTTTAACTGGTTCAATTTCCGAGGCATCAATACCAATAAGACGAATATGGTCACCGTTTTCCATGACAATGGTGTCGCCATCAATCACTCTTGTCACTTTTTGTAAATTTTGAGTGGACTCAACAACGGGACTTGGAGCTTGAACTGGTTTTTTTGCGGAGTTTGTATAGAAATACAGGAACAATAAAGACGCGACAAGGGTTTTTAGGATATTTAAGTATTTTTTAGGCATGGTTCGATTAAACTCACCATTGGAGCCTTCTTCCAGGATCGAACTGGAGACCTCATCCTTACCATGGATGCGCTCTGCCAACTGAGCTAAGAAGGCATCAGAATACAAACTAAACTCCTGCCGACTTTAGGTCGGCAGATCGCTAAGATATTACGTGGCACGGGCGGAAGGAGTTGAACCCTCGTTAATGGTTTTGGAGACCATCGTTCTACCGCTGAACTACGCCCGTCCGTCAAAAATCTACTTCAACTTTGCGCTTTCCTTATGCATTGTTGTTTTTTTACACCACTTGCAATATTTGTTAAGCTCAAGCTTTTCTTTTTGCTCGATCTTGTTTGCACTTGTAATATAGTTTTGCCTCTTGCATTTGATACATATCAAATGGAAGATTTTTCGGTTAGTTTTTTTCGCCATGTTGGTAAACTTTCAAACTAAAACTAATAATAAAATAACAAAGTAATCTAACGCTGTTTATAACTTGGAGCCACCTATTGGATTCGAACCAATGACCTATTGTTTACAAAACAATTGCTCTACCACTGAGCTAAGGTGGCTTAAAAAGGTGGCTCCAAGTTATGTCCTCGCCTTTGGCGAGGACCACAAAATTGTTCGCACGGAGTGCGAACATTTCGCCGTAGGCGAAAGATGCTACTCTACCACTGCCTGCCCGCCAAAGCTGAGCCGTTAGGCGATGCGGGCGGGAGCTAAGACGGCGTAATTCGACTCCAAGCTTTAGTATCATACCAAATTTTTACTCGTCTCAAAAGGGTCAGCTACCACAAGCATTAATTTAAGAGTATAATCCATCGGTCATGGATATTAGAAATGTCGCTATTATTGCCCATGTTGATCACGGAAAGACCACACTTGTTGATGGCTTGTTAAAGCAATCGCATACTTTTAGAGATAACGAAGCTCAAATGACCCAAGATCTCATTATGGACTCTTTCGATCAAGAACGCGAGAGAGGCATTACCATTTTAGCTAAAAATACGGCAATTATTTACAAAGGAACTAAAATAAATATCATCGATACTCCGGGACATTCTGATTTTGGTGGTGAAGTAGAACGAACTTTAAATATGGCGGATGGCGCCTTGCTTTTAGTTGACGCGCAAGAAGGCACTATGCCACAAACTAGATTCGTTCTTAAAAAAGCTTTAGAGTTAGGACTTAAAATAATTGTCATTGTAAATAAAATAGACAAGAACAACGCTAGAGTTAAGGAAACCTTAAAAAGTATTTACGACTTATTTTTGGATTTAGCAAGTTGCGATGAGCATTTGGATTTCCCAATAATTTACGCGGTGGGAAGACAGGGAAAAGCTTGGGAAAAAGAACCAGAAAACTTTGATGATTTAGGAGATCTATCCCCTATTTTTGAAGCGATTTTAAAATACATTCCCGCCCCCTTGGCCGATCCAGCAAAACCTTTCCAGATGCAAATTACCAATTTGGACTGGAGCAGTTTTTGCGGAACTTACTGTATTGGCAGGGTTTCTCGTGGCGTTGCAATTCCTGGGATGAAGGTAGTAAATATCGCCGAAGGTGGAAGTACAATCTTGTCCACAATAGATAAGGTCTATCTAAACCAAGGATTAAAAAGAGTAGAAACACCAAAAGGAGTTGCTGGGGATATAATTGCCGTTACGGGAATTAAGTTTGCGGAAATTGGAGATACTTTGTGCGATCCCCTATCTCCCGAGAAGCTTCCAAGATTAAAAGTAGAGCACCCCACCATTAGTATGTCAATTGGAGCAAACACCTCTCCCTTTAAGGGAACCGAAGGGAAATTTATTACCGCGAGGCAAATTCTCGAGAGAATAGAGAAAGAACTCAAAACAAATGTTGCCATGAAGTTTAAAATCGACACAGAGGGTCGTTATATTTTATATGGACGCGGGGAATTGCATCTTTCGGTTTTTATCGAAACCCTCCGTCGCGAAGGTTATGAGGTGGAGGTTGGAAAGCCCACGGTGATTTTTAAAGAGATCGAAGGTGTTTTATCAGAACCTGTAGAAGAACTTACGGTGGATGTAGAGAGTGCGTACGAGGGCGCTATAAAAGCGGAAATTGGCAAACGGCGAGGTGTTTTATTGTCACAATCGCAAATCTCGGAAAATACCCTAAGAATGGTTTTTGAAATAACTACTCGCGGAATTATTGGTCTTAGAGGAGTTTTGCTCTCCATTTCCCGAGGGACTGCGGTTGCCAGTTCTGTGTTTTTGCGTTACGACAAGGTTAGCGGTCAAATTAGTAAATCGCGAAGCGGGGTGTTAATTGCCTCTAACACCGGAAAGGTTGTTGCCTATGGGCTTGTTACCGCCCAAGAAAAAGGAGCTACCTTTGTTGTACCCACAGATAAAGTTTACGCGGGGCAAGTTATTGGAATCAACGGCAGGGATTCCGACATGGAGATAAATGTTTGTAAAGAGAAACAGCTCACGAATAACAGATCGGTAGGAGAAGATACAGTATTTTTAGTTCCTCCAACGGTGTTTAGCCTAGAACAGTATTTGGTATTTTTAGAAGATGATGAATTGCTCGAAGTTACGCCAAAAAGCCTAAGGTTACGAAAAAAGATTTTAGAAAGTTCTTTGCGTCATCGACAAGCTCGAAAAGGAAAGAGTTAATCAATCAAGGTTACAGCAACGCCAGCTTTTCCTATTCTTCCCGTTCTTCCAATTCTGTGAACATAATCCTCGTAGGTTTGAGGCAAATCAAAATTAATTACATGGCTAACATTTTTAATATCAAGACCTCGTGATGCCACATCGGTAGCAAGAAGTATCTTAATTTCGTCATTTTTAAATTGAGCTAAAACGCGCTGTCTTTGTCCTTGTCTTTTGTCTCCATGAATTGCTCCCACTTTAAACCCGCGATCCAGCAGTTCATTGGACAATTTTTCTATGCCCCACTTGGTTCGCCCAAAAACAAGAACTTTACAATAGTCCTTTTGGATTAGTAAATCATGAAGCTTCTCGATTCTGTTGCTGTTGGATGGAATACGAACAACCTCTTGTTTAATGTTTTGGGTGGTGTCGGAAACTTTGGTGCTTATTGTTATGGGGTTTCGAACAAAAGCGTTTAAAATCTCTTTAACCTTGGTGGATACCGTTGCCGAAAAAAATAAAGACTGGCGATCTTGTGGCAAGAGTCCAATAAAGTATTTTATCTCCTCCAAAAAACCTATATCTACCATTCGATCTGTTTCGTCAAGTACCACATTATTAAACTTACTAAGGTTTAAAACTTTTTGCCTGATTAAATCTTTTAACCTTCCTGGTGTTCCAATGACAAAATTGGAGTTTGCCCGAATCATTTTAATTTGGGGATAGATGTTAGAACCACCAGTACAAACAGCCGAAAATACTCTCATTCCGGCGGATAGTGCTCTAAATTCGTCATTTATTTGTTGAGCAAGTTCTCTGGTTGGTGTAATAATTAAAACCTTTTCGGTTCTATCGCGATAAACTTTGTTAATCAAGGGGATAAGGAACGCAGCGGTTTTTCCAGTTCCGGTGTTAGCGATTCCAATGACATCGCGATTTAGCATTACCGCGGGAATCACTTGGTCTTGAATTTCTGTTGGTGTACGGTAGCCTTTATTGACAACATTCATTTTTAGGATGGAGTCTAGATTTAACAAGTTAAAAGGGTTCTTAATCTCACAAATTTTAGGCGCAACAGCAGAAATAGTTCTATTGGAAATTTCTATTTGACGAAGCAGATCGTATTTGGAAAATTTTCCACGATTAACACTGCCACGATAATTTTTAGCGCTAAAACGCCGATAACGGCTACGGTTGTATTGCATTATGATTTAGTTTCTGCGGAAGGTTAAACAAAGGTAAAGAGGTTAATCTACCGAAGACTTATTGCAATATAGCATATTGTTAGTTTGTCCACAATGACAAAGAAAAAGATGGTGAATATTGATTTATCAACCCAAAACTCTTCCACTTCGGAAGTGGAAGTTTACTTTAGAGAAAAAGATGTTGGTTGTAAAAATAAGTCCTACAACCAGCACTGAAAGCGTCTAAAAGCTATCAACAAACCGCATAACCTTTCTCGTCAACTTCTCCAAATCATCCGAGTCCTCGTAGTAGAATGAGGCGCAGATTTTCTTCCCCTCAAGAATCGAGGGCAACCAGAACTTGTCAGCCTGCCCCATCATTTGGTACGGAACATCCTCTACACGATACCACGATGGTTTCATTTCCTCGGTTTCACATGGCTCTCCTTCCCAACTCGTTACCACAAACACATGACATTCGTGAGTAAGGTCGGGATCATAAAAAAACACTTCGCCAAACTTCTTCATTGTGTTTATTTGAACACCGAATTCCTCCCATGTTTCTCTCTTGCCACAATCTTCAAGAGTTTCGTCACCTTGTAACTTACCTCCCGAGCCGTTAAGCTTTCCTACAAGAAAGCCCCGTTTTTTAAGACCAAGAAGAACTTCCCCCGGTCTTACCAATAAACAGATCGTGTAGATTTTCTTCATTTTCTCCCCTTCTGTATTCATAAGATACTATTTTAATAACATTTAATTAGTGTGTAGTCATTACACAATATGGTGCTATAATACACACCATGAAAATCTGGTTTGGAACTACAACATTACATTTTTCTGACTATAAAGAATACTATCTAAAAATTCGCGAACATTTACTTAGTCTCGGACATGTACTAACCGACGATTGGATTGGAACTTGCGGAGATTGGATTGAACAACACCCAAATACTAAAAGGGATATAAAAGAAATATACGAATCGGTAACTAAAGCTGTAAGAGATGCCAATGTTTCTATTATTGAATTTACCGTACCAAACTTTAGCACCTCTCACCAAATTACTTATTCCTTGCAACTTAAAAAACCAACGCTTGTTTTAAGATTAAAAAGAGAAAACTCTTTTCCCGATTCTTACATAGAGGCATTAAACTCACCTTACCTAACAATTAAGTTTTATACTCTAACAAATTACAAAGAAATAATTGACGAGTTTTTGGGGTATTCTTCTATAGAAGATAATGATGGACGATACAATATTGTTTTATCCAAAAAACAAAAATATTACCTTGATTGGGCATGTAACAAATATGGACAAAGTCGTTCAAAAATAATTAGAGGTTTAATTGAGGTAAAAATTCAAGATGATAAAACTTTTAAATCGTCTTTTAGCCATTAGCTATAAGGTACTACCCGACATCGGGTAGTACCCGAGAATTTGTTGTACCTAGAGCATTTACTTCAAAAGGGGTTTATTTATTATGACAAAAAATAGCAAGCTATACACAGAAAAAAATCTTCTACCTTCGAAGTGGAAGTCACTACAAGATAAGTTTAATACTTTTTCTTTTGATAGCGAGTATCGCTAGAAGTCCAGTAGTAATAATTGCTGTAAACACCATTAATTTTGAAAATCCCAATCCACTTATGATATATCCCGCTACTAAAATATAGAACGAAGAAAAGAGTCTCATTACCATATTCTTGAACGACAAAACGCTAGCCTGGTGTCCCTTGGGTGCGGACTCATTAATTAGAAAATCTGTGTGTGTTTGTAGGTAACCACTAATAAAATGAAGAACAAAAAGCCCTAAAAGTGATATTAACCAAAAAGAAGTAATTCCAGTTAGTAAAGTCGCACCTAAGCTAATTAATATAGGTACAATAAAACCGAGTTTTGCTATTTTAGGGTAAAATTTCATGCCAATTGCAATAAAAACAGAAGCGAGTGCAATAAGTACACCCCAAAACGCAAGATCTATCCTTAATACCTCAAATAAAGGATTGTAAAGCCATTTAAAACTAACAAAAAAACCGCCGGTTACAAGCCCGATAATTGTGAGATAAAAAATGTTCTTATCTCTTGCAACAATAAACAAACCTTCCTTGGCTTTATTAAAAATATTGCCTTCTTCCCTTTGGTGCAAATTCCGACTCATTAAAAAAACCAAAATGGCACCTAATAAATATAAAAGAGCACTTAAGAAAAAAGTTAATGAAAAGCTATATTTAGCAATCAATGAACCCAAGATAATAGTGATTACTGACCAAGTTTGTGAAGAGTAATTTATGTTAGAAAAATCTTCTCTAAAATTTTTTGAAACTGACGAGATTAAAACTGTATCACTTCCTGACATTAAAGTGACCGACACAGAATACAAGACCATAAGTATGGTATAAGAAAGAAAACCTAAGGGAAAACCCATCAAAAAAACCACAATAGCGGATAATAAATATCCCAAAAAAACGGAGGTTCTGGGAGAAAAATAATCGGCAATAACTCCAGTAGGATATTCAAAAAGCACTACACACAGAGAATGTATGCTAGAAATTAAAAATACTTGCTTTAGGTTAAAACCTCTGGATTGAAGGTAAACAATAATTATTGGTAAGAAAAAGTAGCTTGTTGTTAAGATACGGGCTAATTTTATTTTTGCTAGGTCTGTCATTTTTTCTACTGTTAATTATATACCTAAAGCATACTTCGACCCTTGGAAAAAGGAAATAGTCAAAACATTCTTCCACTTCTGTGGTGGAAGTTGTTGAGACGCGTTCGAGTTTTGGGCTTAGTTATAAGGTACTACCCGATTTGGGTAGTACCCGACAATTTGTTGTTAAATCAAGATATTCTCAACGCAGGTTAAAATGTTGTTACAACAAAGAAAAAATGGGGTGAGACCTTCTGCCAGTCGGCGGATTGGGTCTCACACCTCTTGCATTCAGCCAGAATTAAGTAAGTGGAGTACAATAAGCCTTATGAAAATACTTATTGTGGAAGATGAACATAGAATTGCCGGATCGATAAAAAAAGGATTGGAGCAAGAAAAGCATCTTGTAGATGTTGCTTATGATGGAGAAGAAGGTTTGGATATGGCATCAAGCGGTTCTTTCGATGTAATTATTTTAGATTTAATGTTGCCCAAAATGGACGGCTTAACCGTTTGTAAAAATCTTCGAGAAGAAAAAATCCATACTCCGGTTATTATCCTAACAGCTAAAAGTCAGATAAGAGATAAAGTTGCTGGTCTAAATTGCGGGGCGGATGATTATCTCACCAAACCGTTTTCTTTTGAAGAGTTATTAGCTCGCATAAAAGCATTATCACGAAGGTCTAGTCATGAAATTAAATCAACAATTGTCTCTCATAATGATTTAACTTTAGACTCAGAAAGCTACAAAGTTATGAGAAGTGGTAAGCAGATTGATCTTACAAGTCGCGAATTTATGCTGTTGGAGTATTTGTTAAAAAACCAAAAGAGAATTTTAACCAAAGATCAGATTATTGATCGGGTATGGAATTATGATTCCGATATTTTGCCCAATACCGTGGAGGTTTACATTAAAAAACTACGAGATAAAATAGAGGTTCCCTTTAAGGGAAAGTTGCCAATTATAAAGACGGTTAAAGGGTTTGGATATAAGGTAGGAGAGTAAGTATGTTTAAAAAAGCACGACTAAAACTTACCGCTTGGTATTTGGTGATCATTATGGTCATTAGTATTTCTTTTAGTTTCGCTTTATACGGTATTTTGCAAACCGAAATTCATCGCTTTGCAATTTTGCAAAGAGGTCGCTTCGAAAGAAGGTACTCCCCTTCCCCATTGGGTTTCTCTCCAGCTATTGATGCAGATCTAGTCGAAGGGTTAAATCGGCGATTAATTTTTTCTTTGATTGTAATCAATACTGGAATTTTTATCGTTTCAGCAGGTTTGGGATATTTTTTAGCTGGTAGAACGCTAAGACCAATCAAAAAAATGTTGGAAGATCAAAATAGATTTATCAGCGATGCTTCGCACGAGCTAAAAACCCCGATAACCGCGCTAAAAACATCTTTGGAGGTGGGTCTTCGTGATAAGAATCTTACTCTTGCCAAGGCTAAAGAACTAGTCGCAGAAAACCTTAGCGATGTAAACAGGTTGCAAAAACTTACAGAAAGTTTGTTGTCCATTTCCAATTTCCAAAGCAACGCCAATTTGTCCAATTTGACGAATTTGTCTTTAGATGAAATTCTTGAGACTGCTAAAAAACAAACAAGTTCTCTAGCTAGGATTAAGAAAATAAAAGTTAAATTAGAAAAGACCGATCAAAAGATATTTGGCGATAAAAACAGTCTCGCGGAGCTTTTTGTGGTCCTTTTGGATAATGCCATTAAATACAACCGTAAGGGCGGTAATGTGGATATCACTTTCAAAAATACCGCAAACATGGCAGTTGCAGAAATTTCCGATTCAGGAATTGGTATCTCTAAAGAAGATCTCCCCCATATCTTTGACCGATTTTATCGAGCGGATTCTGCCAGAAGTCAAGAGAATCACAATGGATTTGGTCTTGGTTTATCCATAGCAAAACAGATTGTAGACAATCATCACGGGAAAATTGTTGCCGAGAGCGAAATCGGAAAAGGCTCAATATTTAGCGTGTATCTCCCAACATAACTATTCAGATTAAATTAAGTTAATAAGCCTATACAAAAAAGATATGAATAAAATGATAAAAAAGGTAATAGCGCTTTTAATTGTTGTTGGAATCGTGGGCTTTATTTTTTATAGAGTTTCTAAATCAAACAAAAATACTGTCGAGTACCAAACCCAAGTTGCCACAAATGGTGTATTAGTCACCTCTATTTCCAGTTCTGGATCAATAACCTCGGGTAATAATATCAATATAACCACAAAAGTATCCGGGGTTGTAAAAGCAGTCTCTGTAACTAACGGGGATACAGTAACC
>JAHINB010000006.1 GCA_018896215.1 Patescibacteria group bacterium | reverse complement strand
TTAGAAAAATACAATATGGCGGGGCGTGTTAAAGAATTTTCTGGGGATTATTTGTATATTTCTAATGCCAATGTTGGGCGGGATAAGGCAAATCTCTATGTCAAACAATCTGCAACTTATGAAGTTTCTAACAAAGAGGACAATCTAACCACAAAGTTAAAAGTCAGTTACCAAAATACTGGGGATTTTAACAGCGTCTTAAATAAAGGGTATAAAGATTTTGTTCAAATCTTTGTTCCCAAAGGCGCAGTAATTGTCAAAAGCCAAGGGTTAAAGGATTTTGTAGGTAACGGTGAGGAATTTGGGAAAACAGTTTTTTCGGGACTAATAGAAGTTGCTCCAAAAACAAGTGCTGAATTTTCGTTGGAATACACTCTTCCTAAAAGTGCTAGTACAACAGACGGCTATAAACTCTTAATCCAGAAACAGCCAGGGCTCAACGATTCCAGTTATAAAGTTATTATAGATGGCAAAAGCCAAGAGTTTGTTTTGGAAAAAGACAAAGAAATTATATTCTAAAGAGCATGGAAAATCTTAAGAGTAAAAAAATCCTCGTTACTGGGGCAAGTGGGTTTGTTGGTCAAAATCTGGTGCATAATTTGGAATCCCTTGGAGCTACTGTTTGCGGTCTAGACGAAACTGTTGATTTAAGGGATTTTGAGCAAATTAAAGGGGCTTTTTTGGAATTTAATCCCGAGGTAGTTTTTCATCTTGGGGCGTTAGTAGACCTCTCGCGTGATTTTAAAGTCGCTCAAAACTGTGTGGACATTAATATCAAGGGCGCTCTTAATGTGCTAGAGGCGTGTGTGCAAGCAAAGGTTTCTAAGATTGTATTTATGAGCACCCAAGAGGTTTATGGCAATTCCAAAACACCCTACAAAGAAAATCAACCGCTTTTACCACCTTCTCCTTATGCAATTTCTAAAGTGGCAGGTGAAAGTTTTTGTAAATATTACAAAACCGTATGCAATTTAGATTATTCAATCGTTCGGATGTCAACTGCCTATGGGAGTTTTCAGCAAAATACTAGATTAATACCGACCATAATAAACAAAGCCTTACGGGGAGAAAATATCGATCTAAATTCTGGTCAAAAAGAAAGAGATTATATTTTTGTGGAAGATGCCGTGAGTGGGCTGGTAAAAATTGCGCTGTCAAAAAAGGCTTTGGGTTTGGAATTTAATTTAGGTGGGGGTAAATCTTACAAATTAGAGTATTTAGCGAGGAAAATTGTAGAGCTGTGTAAAAGCAAATCAACCATAAATCTTGGAGTGTTTCCAGATAGAGTTGGGGAGGCAGATATGATGCTATCCAGTATCGCAAGAGCCAAAGAGATTTTGGGGTGGCAACCCGAAAATTCTTTAGAGAATGGATTATTAAAAACTATCAATTGGTTTAAAAATGGATAAAAAAGAAAAAGAATTAAGATTACAAATAAAAAAGATAGTTCAAGAAATTTTTAAAATAAAAAAGCAAGAAGATAGCGAGTTTATTCCCGGAAAGTCGTTTATCCAATACGCCGGATCGGTTTTTGATGATAAAGAGGTTAACAATGTTATTTCTACTTGGTTAGATGGTTGGTTTGGTTTGGGTCAATTTGCCGAAGATTTTGAAAGGGGGCTGGCAAAGTATATTGGAGCAACAGGCAGTATTATTACAAACTCTGGCTCCAGTTCTAATTTACTATCTGTAGCTTCTTTAATGTCTCCCATGTTTCCAGAGAGGCTTCATCCTGGAGATGAAGTTATTACTCTTGCCTGTGGTTTTCCTACAACCGTTAATCCAATAATTCAATTGGGGTTAGTACCAGTTTTTATGGATGTTAACCTGGGAACATATTCTATAAAGATAGAGGATTTACAACATGCAACATCTAGTAAAACCAAAGCGGTTTTTTTGGCTCATACTTTAGGAAACCCTCACGATATGGATTTGCTGGTCAATTTTTGTAAAGAGAAGGGTTTGTTTTTAATTGAGGATAACTGCGATGCTCTGGGGTCAATTTATAAAGGAAAAAAGACTGGTAGTTTTGGTATTCTTTCTACCCAATCTTTTTATCCTCCGCATCATTTAACCATGGGGGAAGGTGGGGCGGTCAACTACAACGACCGTATTTTTGAGCGCATTACCAGATCGTTGCGCGATTGGGGCAGGGCTTGCTGGTGCAGGGGAGACGAAAAAGGAAGATATGGTGCCTGTAATGCTAGGTTTAATTACAAGATTGGCGGGAAGCCCTACGACCACAAGTATATTTTTAGTCAGATTGGTTATAATTTAAAGCCTATTGAGCCACAGGCTGCTATGGGGGTAATTCAACTTAAAAGACTTAACGAATTTACAAGAATAAGAAGGAAAAATTTTGCAAGATTTGCTTATCATGCCAAAGAAGGTAGATGGGAAAGATTTTTTGTCTTGCCAAAAGCCACAACAGGCGCGAAACCTTCTTGGTTTGCCTATCCACTTACAATTAAAGACGATGCCAAATTTGATCGACTAGAGATCACAAGGTTTTTGGAAGAAAACAAAATCCAAACCCGAACGCTGTTTGGTGGCAACCTTACTAAGCAACCGGCTTATCGTGGCATAAATATGAGAATTGTAGGCAACCTAGAAAATTCTGATAGAATTCTTTACAACACCTTCTTTTTGGGAGTTTATCCTAAACTAGACAATCGTCACATTGACTATATGGCTGGTAAGATTAACGAGTTTCTAAAGAGGTTCTAAAGAATTTTAATACTGCCTATGGAATTGTTTAGCATCGCAGATAACTTGAGCGAAACCGAAGAAAAAAAGCTTGTAAGTTTGTTAGATAAAGTTGGTCCCAAGATGCCAACTCCCGTCTACAATGCTGTGGCTGCTAAGTTTGTGCTAGTTGCCATAGAAACTGTAATTTTAAGAAGAAAACAGGGCAAAGTTGAGGTTTTTTTGGCTAAGCGCCCTCCGACCGATGCATACTACCCTAATATGCTCCATTCTCCCGGGACAATTCTAAGAGCCTCCGATAGACCAGGGTCTTATCAAGATGCTTTTGAAAGGGTGCAAAAAAACGAATTGGGGGTCAATTTTGTCTTTCCGCCAGAATTTGTCGGATCATATTATTTCCATACCAGTCGCGGACCAGAAAACTCGTTGGTTTTCCTTTGTGAAGTTGAAAAAGAACCTAAAACTGGCAAATTTTACGATGTACGAAATCTACCAGAAAATCTCCTCCCGCACCACTATATTGTTATTGCCAAGGTGTTAGATTACTACAAAAAGCAATAAACCCCTATCTATCTATCCTATAGCTTTTTCTTTGTTGCTATGTTATAATATCGATACTTCAATACACAGGACAAACTACCACGGAGGTTAAGAATGCCAGGAAAAACTATTCCGTACGACAGGTGGTTAGAGGTCATGGAAGTCGTCCCATGGCCAGTCGTTGATCTCCTCGTAGTGAGCGGGGAGAGGATTTGGCTGATCAAGAGAGAGATCTCTGGGAAGGATCAGTCCTATGCGGGTATGTGGCATCTGCCCGGAGGTTTCCTTCTCAAAAATGAGACATTTGAAGAGTGCGTACGACGCATTTCTGTAAAGGAATTGAGATGGGACATTTCTGGGATTCCCGTCACATTTTCTGGTCTGGTTCTAAACAATCCGCACGAAGTGCGGGGTCACCTAGTCCACATCCCTATGGTGTTGGATTTGAGTACAATCCCCCTCACGGAAACCGAGAATGCGCATCTCTTTCCGATAACCGCTCTTCCAGCACCAATGATTTCGCACCATATCACCATCATAGAGCAATGCTTGAAGTCGGTGGTGAGGGGACGAAGTGTGGAGATGTAAAAGCGCTACGACCGGATGTTTTGTGCTAGAGGTATTTCACTCTTCCAAAACATTCGGTCGCTTTATTTTCTGCACAAAAATACATGGAATGCAGAAAATGATTTTATAATAGGGATTTTATTTAAGGTTTCGTTTAGTGATTTTAAATAGATCAAGAGCCCAAAGTTGGCAAGTTTTATAATACTAGTAATCTTCCCGAAAATCTTGTTCCCCACCACTACATTCTTATAGCCAAAGTCTTGGATTCTTACAAAAAAGAATAAAAAAATAACACCCCAATTTTGACTTATACCTATAGTTTATGATATAATTACCGCAGTTCTAGAATGTAGCAAACTCACTCAGGAAAGGAGTTTTTCATGGCTACGATTACCGGTGGTTTGACTGCTGGTGAAGAAGAAACGCTGATTGGCTTGCTGGGGAAAGTTGCCCAGCCTTGGACGGAGAGGTTCTACAACTCTGTTAACCGGATTACGGCTCTCACGGCGGTTTATCAGGTGATACTTCGCCGAACGGAGGCCGTGGTAGAGGTCTTCCTGACACCTCGGGAAGACAAGATCTACCACGACAAGGTGCATCACCCGGGGTCGATGGTGAGGTGGACCGACAAACCCGGGTTCTTTCCTGATGCTATCGCTCGGGTGAAAAATGGGGAGCTGGGTGGTGTTGAATACGCGACAGAGCCCCATTTGGCTGGTGTAATCCTCACCGACACCCCCCGAGGGAAGGAAATTTCGGTAGTCTTGATCTGCGAGACAACCGAAACACCCAATGTCCCTGGGAATTGGCATTCGGTGTCGAATCTCCCCGCCAATCTGATTGAGCACGAAGTCGTGCTCAACAAAATGGCGGTGGTGAAGTACGAGGAGATGGCGAGGAGGAGACACGAAAGTATACCGCTTTAGGCTGTGACCGGATGTTTTGTGATAGAGGTAGTTCACTCTTCCAGAGCATTCGGTCAGTTGTTTTTTTATAGGGATTTAAGAGATGAGATAATCCGCTTGTCTATGGCGAAGTCACGAGACAAGGTAAGACATTTTTCAAATAAAGTATCAAGATTTCCCTTTTCCAAAAACTTCTTTAATCCCATCTCATTGGGAAAACTATTGGCGGGTCCTAGTAGGTAACAGACTTTAGAATCCACTACAGGTTTGGCAATAGAAGGCTCACAGGAAATTATAAAAGGAACTCCGCAAAGCATAAAATCCCAGATCTTAAGTGGCTCAATATATTTTGTTGACCCAAATTTATCGTCATAAACTGCCAGTCCCACATCGCAAGTGGCCACAAATTCTTGCCAGGCTCGGCGACTTGTAAGTCGAATCACCTTGACATTATTTAATTTTCTTTCTTTAATAATTGTTTCAAACTTTTCGTGGTCTTTTATGGGAACCAAATAGACCTCCAAATCGGGTCTAACTTTTAAGATATTTTCCACCACATCAAAAAAGATTCCAAATTGCCTTTCGGTTAAAAGAGTTCCAGTCCACGCCAATTTATTACCAGTTCTTTTATTTTTCCCTTCTTTGCTAAGTGCTGGATCGTGGAGTGGGGAATTGGGAATGTAAATCGAATCTGCCCCAAAGTGTTTCTTTTTGTATTCCTTTAACGAATCACAAACAACCCAGACTTGATCGGCTTTAATACTGGAGAGCCGATCAAAATACTGATAAATGCCTTGCATTAAACCGTTCTTAAAACGATTCTCATTAAAATCAACGCAATAGAAGATAAACTTAAATCTAAAGATGGGCTTTAGTATCAAAGCGGGGATTGAAGAAAGCGGATCAATTCCAACTACTATAATACTTTCCTTGCGATTTTTGATAAGCGTTTGTGTTAAAAGTACGATAGTCAAAACAATGTCTACCAGATATTTGATTGGAGGGATAACACCCAAGAAATTTGGTAGCTTAAGGATTTTTGTGCTGGATTCTTTACCGTAAATAATGGGGTGTTTGTAGCCAATTAAAGGAAATCCTAGAACTTCAACAAGTTTTGCTTTATCTCTAAGGGCATTAATTACAGAGGTATACGGACCCTCCACAGGTTCGTTGGGTTTATAGATATCGCGAAATAAAATGTGGGTGGTAACTATAAATATGGTATTTTTAATTTCTTTTTCTTCCATACTACTTGTGCTCAAAAACAGCCAATTGATTAAATCCAAATTGGAATTTTTTATATTTTTTTACCGCAAAGCCTGCTTTTTTTGCCAGATAGCGGATATCTTTTTCATTCCAATAGTGTTTATGCTCACCCATATTTTCTTTATCAAAAATTCCAAAGAAAGTCATAAATTCCAGAACAGGCTTTGCCATTTTTGTTGGGGTTGTTATAAAAATTCTACCATTCATATTTAAAATATCTTTAAATTTTTTAAAAATCTTAAATACTTCTTTAACTGATATATGCTCAATAACCGCTAAACTTACAATGGTGTCACAATGGGCATTTTTCATTACGGAATGATCGTAGTTAACAACAAGATATTTGCCTTTAACCAGCCTTTTTAACTCTCCGTTGTTGCCGCCAAAATCCAAAACATCTCCAATTAGATAAGGCGCCGCCATTTTAAAGCGGTAATTTTGCAGATATTTTTCTAAAAACATCGAAGTATCAATCATACGGCGACGGATCTTCTGGTTTTATTTTCTCCATACCGTAAAAATACTAATTCCAACCGGATAATTAATATATTTTAAGAAAAAATTCTCTGTTTTTAATAAAGCAACTAATGTTCCATTGATTAGGGGACATAACTCATACAAGCGATCTTTTAAGGCGCTTTTATTTTTGGGTAAAAGGTGTTGAAACATACTTAGTACATAAATAGGAAAAAAGAGGGTAAAGTTCCAATAAGAGATTTTGTGCAATTTAAATTGTGCTTTTTCTAATCTCTTTATTAGCGATGATTTATTATATCTTCTATAATGTCCGTTAATTTCATCATGACCGCTCCACAAAGAATTCAATGCAGGAACAGATAGTATTAATTTACCATTAGGTTTTAGTAATCTATACCATTCAGATAAAGCAGAATCCTCGTCCTTTAAATGTTCTAAAATATCAGAAGCTATTATTGTGTCAAATTCCCCATCTTTATATAGTGTTTTTGTGCCATCCATAACCGTTACATTATTTATGCCTCTTTTTTTACATAAATTGATTGCGTCCACACTAATGTCGATTCCATAAATATTCATAAACCCATTTTCTTTTAGTAAATTTATGAGAGGACCACCGGAGCAACCAATATCTAAAATTTTATCAGTTTTACCTATATCAACCTTTTTAATTAAATTTATAACCGCATCTCTTCGTGCTATAAACAACCAGTAATTAGTTTCTAATCTATGGTATTTTGATTCATAAAGTTTGTTCATATTTATGTCTAAGAATTCTGGAAAAAAACCAATATGTTGTTGCTAATATTATGTACAACAGACCAATGTTTGCCTCGTAAGGGGTATAAATAAACTCAACTGTGTTTTCTCCCGCCGGCAGGTATACTCCCATCATGAACCAATTAGTGCGAATTGGGGCAACCTTTGTTCCGTTAATCCTTGCCTTCCAGCCAGGATAAAAACCTGTGGAATTGGCGAGGAATGTTTGTTTCTCTGCTGTCACCTCGGCTTTGATGTAGTTTCTTTGATAATCCTTTATGACAACTTCCCCCTCGGGTGAAATTTTTCCTGGTTGTAATTTATCTGCTTCAAGAAAAACGGTTTTTGGATCTTCTAGCTTTTCGAAATAGGGCAAAAGATATTTTGATTGTCTTGCTGTTGGAATAATATTTGATGCTAAGTACAATCTTGGAAGTGCCGTGGGGTTCTGATAAACACTATAATAAGTGTCCACAGGATCTGGCCACCAAGAAAGCGAATTATAATCAAATGAGTAAAAGTTAGGTTTTAGAGGGTTTTGCTTAATTTCGGCAACTTTTTTTAGATTGGTGTCTTCCCAATCTCCTTTTCTTACAATATATTTAACTCCTAAAATGTCCCTTAAGCTTTTGGAGTCGTACTGGCTTTGGGGCAAAGGCAAAAGCTCATTTATTCTAACACCATACTCGCTTGCTAATGACATGTATCCCGCCGTTTGTTCCAATCCTAGGTAGTCTGTACTATAGCTATGCTGTGTAAATAACATATCAACGCGCTCTCCTGGTTTAGTATTCTCTTTTAAATAATTTGTAAGCTCGTTCGGTTGGAAAACCGCCTCGGGGTTTGTTTTAGAATTTAGGTAAACTTTACTGGCAACAAGAGTTCCAGATTCAACTATTAAGGCAAAACCAAGAATGGCAAAACCAATTCTTTTATTCTTATGATAAACAATAAAAGAGAGTACAGAGAGCATTCCAATCACAAAAATAATGCTTAGGTTTTGAACCAGCGCCGGATAATTTAGAATCTCCACTTTTCCTATAAAGGCAATTTTATAGGCTTGTGTTACAAGAGCCAGGATGGCAAAGATTTTAATCCCAAATCCCAAAGGCTGGGATATTCCTCTCTGACCAAGGGCGTTTTTAATATAAAAGGGGGCAATTAAACAAACCGCAAATCCTGGGATTAAAGAAAATACAGCAAGCCTTCTAAAAAAACTAATGATTGGAGTTGTTAGATAAATTAAAGTCGGAAAATAAGTTGTTCCTCCCGCGGACAAAATTGCTCCAAAAATAGCAAGTGCCAGTAAGGACAAAAGTCTTTTATCTCTAAAAACTTCCCCTTTGTTTTTTGCTTGTAAAAGAATTATTAAAACAACGGTGCTCAAAGAGAGGTGAACAATGTTTGTGGAGCTTGCTGTATTAAAAAGCGTATTAACTGGCAAAATCCCTTCCGCGAGATTAAATATTTTTATGGGGTTGCTTATAAAACCCTCCAAAGTTAAAACAGTACCTCGAACACTTTGGGGGAAATTGGCAATAGCCGAAAAGTAGAGTGGCGAGATCAATGGAAAAGTTATTAAAAACAGCCCTCTTAGGTTATCCTTGATTACGGAAATGAGTGTGTACTTAATCTTGTCACCTGTTAATATATTGTATGTGGTTACTGTCAAGACTATAAGAACTGAAGGCATGGGGTATCCGGCTAAAAAGCTAAAGGCTAAAAGTAGGTAGAACAAAAAAAAGTATCTAAATTCATCTTTCTCTTTCCTTTTAAGATTTAGATAAAAACAGACAGGAAGATAACTTCCAGCGTAAAGAACAGAGGTTGCAGCTAAATATTCCAGATTGTAACCCGTAATAACCCAAAGAAGTCCCCCAAAAAGACTAGAATAATTTTCGAGTTTAAAATAATCTTTTAATATTTTGTAAACAAAAAATGCTCCAAATGCCAGATGTAAATAAGCAAGCAAGGTGGTAAAAGGAAAAACCAGTAAACTATTTCCGAAAATTTTAGAAATTAAAGCTATGACAAAGTCTGGTGGATACAGGTAACCAAAGTCGACTACAGACAAGGTTGGAATACCAGTAGAGAGATAATTAGGGTTCCATCCTAAAAAGCTCGAGTGTTGCGAAAAGATACTTGTGATATTTTGGGAAAATGCGGAAAGCTGTAAAGCGTAGATGGCAGTATCAGCAAAGATGAATGTTTGCTCTTGGGACCAAAGAGCGATATTTCGGACAAAGATTAAAAGAATAAAGAACAGAATCCCAACCAATGCCTTTTTGTTGCTTGTCATAATTAAAATTGTAGTCTAAATTGTTCTTGGAAGATATTGGCATAAAATACGAAAAATTAAAAGGAATATTTTTTGAGCGTAAGCCTTATTTGAAATGATAAAAGGAATGTTTTGGTTTGTTAAATCCTCAATTGAACTTGATTTGGGGATGTTTGCAGTTTGTCATTGGGAATTTTCTAAGAAAATAGAATTTCTTTTTAAAAAATACTGGGAGTTATTTTTGCTTTCATCAGGAATAAAAAAATTTGTCTTTGGGGAGAATTACACCAATCTTTTTGGAAAAAGGATTTTTTACGATTCCCCTTATGGAATTGCAGGGTATCAAAGTATGTTAGTGAGGCAACAAAGAATGTTGCGCGATGCGGGTTCAAAGACGGCAAATACAATTGTTGATATTGGTGCTAATGTAGGGTTTTTTTCTATGATGCTACGAGAACTTTATCCAAAAGCGCAAATTTATGCTATAGAGCCTGTCCCGCAGATTTTTACAAATCTTAAAGCAAACCTCACTTCTAACCTTGACAAAGTATATGGTGTTGCTATTTCAGATAAGGATGGAATGGTTTCTATGAGTTTTAAGGATCAAGAGTCCGCCGTTAGTCATGTTATTGATAGGGATGCAAAG
The DNA here is from genome assembly GCA_018896215.1 of Patescibacteria group bacterium. Classification (NCBI taxonomy): domain Bacteria; species Patescibacteria group bacterium. Next base: position 57,348 of record JAHINB010000006.1, on the reverse strand, counting down.
GATAGTGGTAAAACTGTTAAAGTGCGATCCACAACTTTGGATAACTGGTGTCTTCAAGAAAAAATTAGGGTCATTGACCTTTTAAAAATTGACACCGAAGGTTACGAGGCTCATGTTTTAAGAGGGGCTCAAAAGACTCTTATCAAAACAAAGTATTTACATATAGAGATAAGTTTAGAAGATAACAATAATTACACCTTTAGCCAAATCAACTCTTTGTTGTATAGCGATAAATTTAATTTTCAGTTGGTTTATTTTAGAAATTTTACCGATAAAGGTTATGGACCTATAACAGTTGGGGATTTTCTGTTTCGAAATATTATGTTAGACTAGCCCCCGTAGCTTTAGTGGTATTTCTTGTTTTATGAAAAAAAATCGTATCCTAATAACTGGTGCTTCTGGTATGTTAGGCACAACCTTTTATAGTACCTTTAAAAATTTGTTTGATATTGTTTCCACGGATCTTAAACCCCTAGACCCTTGGACGCAAAGGTTGGATGTAAGAGATAAAAATTCCATATCTTTGCTGGCTAAAAAAATAAAACCCGATTATATTTTTAATTTTGCAGCACTTACAGATGTTGAATATTGTGAATCCCATTCCAACGAAGCTTACGAAACTAATGCCCAAGGAGCCGAAAATGTAGCTTTAGTCTGCAAAAAATACGGTATCCCAATGGTTCATATCAGTACCGCTGGAGTTTTTGATGGGACAAAAAAAATCCCTTATACCGAAGAAGATAAACCCAACCCAGTAAATGTTTATGGAAAGGCCAAGCACCAAGGTGATCTTTCGGTACAGAGAATATTAAAAGGGAATTATCACATTTTTAGAGCGGGTTGGATGATGGGTGGTTTTGACAGAGATAAAAAGTTTGTTAAAAAGATTTTGGATCAAGTTGATCAAGGGAAGACCGAGTTATACGCTCTTACTGATATGTTTGGTTGTCCTACATACACCGAGGATTTTTCTAAGGGTATTGTAAAAATGTTGCGCGTAGCCGATTCGGGACTTTATCATATGGTTAGCGAAGGAAATTGTTCTCGTTACGATGTAGCAGAAAAGATAATTGAATTTTTTGATTTTAGTCATGTTAAGCTGACGGAGGTCACCTCCGATTTTTTTGCCAAGAATTATTATGCACCACGACCGCCTTTTGAGGTCGCTATTAATCAGAAAATTCATAAATTGGGTCTTAAAGTTATGAGAAATTGGGAAATAGCTTTAGAGTCGTACTTAAACAAAATGTTAAAATTTAGAAATGCCAAAAGATAGAAAATTTAAAGAGCCACTGGTTTCTATTGTCACCACAGCCTATAAAAACGAAAGATTTAATCAAAAATATTTTGATTCTGTTAATAATCAATCCTACCCAAATATTGAGGTAATTTTTGTGGATAGTTTATCTCCAGATAATACAGTTGTTGACGCCCAAAAAAGAATTAAAAGAGGTCAGGTAGTGGTGTCTCCCACAAATGCGGGTTGTGCGGCTGGAAACAATCTTGGAGTTTTAAATGCGACCGGAAAATATATATTTCTTTTAGGTCCCGATACTTGGACTGATCCGAAATGTGTGGAACTGCTCGTTAAAGCTGCGGAAAAAGATGACGAACAAATATATACCGCAAGACAAATGACCTACGATGGCAAAGAATTTATTAGCTGCGGGATCGCAGCTGACATTTTTGGATATCCTGCAAGAACTTATAGCAGGGATGGTAAAAAAAGGTTAAAAAAAATCTTTTATGCTGATGGGACTAGTGTTTTTATGAAACGAGAGAACTACATTAAAATTGGAATGATGGACGAAGTCACTTTTTTGTTTGCCGAAGATGTAGATCTCTCATGGAAAGCTCACTTAATGGGGATGTCTGTGATTCCAGTTTTTGATTCTGTTATCTACCATTTTAGTGGTGGTAGCGTTGGTATTGGTGGGTATCCAAATCCCAAAGAAAAATATGTTACCAACTCTAAGAGAAGATTTTTGGCCGAAAGGAATATTATTCGAAATATCCTAAAAAATTATTCTGTTTGGAATGTTTGGTGGATTTTGCTATACTATTTTTGTATTAATATAGTTGAGGCTGTGGCTTTGGTTCTAACTGGACAGGCTTCTTCTGCCTACAATTCATACTTTAGGGCGTATGTATGGAATATTAAAAATATAAAAAGCACATTTAGTAAGAGAAAGCAGATTCAGCAGATTCGTACCGTTGGTGATATAGAAGTTATGAAAAATATGTACTTTTTACCCCACAAAATACTTGCTTTTTTAGAATTAGGTGTTCCTAAAGTTACAAAATAAACCTATGAAAATATTAACAATAATAAATGTTGCTAGAAAAAAAATAATAGAGTTTTGGAAATACTTAAGAAAAAACGCTACCGTTAGGGAGATATACTTGTTTGTTAAAAGGAGTTTATTAGCAAACCTACTTATTATTCCTTTGATTTTAGTTTTTGTCTTTGGTCTTATCATCACCATCCCTATAGTATCCAGAACTATGGCTCACTCCGACGAATATCAGTTTTATTTTAATGCTTTTACTATAATGGCTGGTCAAGAACTTCACAATTATATTCATGTCGCTTTAACCGAATATTTGCTTGCGGGGTTTTTTTCTTTTATAAATCTAGTTACTAGCTCAGGGGTAAATTTTCCCCAAGGCGATCCCTCGTTGGCCACATACTTTTGGGGTCATTGGTTTGGATTCATCCTCTATATTTTGGCCTATATCTTAGGACTTATTGTCTTGCAAAAGAACGATAGCAAAATTAAATTGCGCTCAGTCTTTTTTAGTGTTCTGTATTTCGCATCCCCAGGAATTTTGGAGAGATTTATTAGGATAAATTCTGACTCGATGATGGTAATAGTTTTTTTGAATTATCTTATCATCTCTTTCTGGTTACAAAAAAGCAAGGCATCGGTTGCCAAAACTTTTGTGATTAATCTCGCATTTTTGTTTTTGGGCTCTTTTACCAATTTAAAGTCTTTATTCTTGTTTCTTCCAATTTTTTCCATCACAACAGTAAATTCATTTTTATGGTCGCGACAGAAACACACCTCTTTTAGCATAAATTATCTATACAAATCTGTCCTTTACACCGCTGGGATTTTTTTTGGCGGGATTCTTCTTTGGGTGATTTTTATGCCTAAGCCTTTTGATTACATTAGATTTTGGTATGGGGTAAAGAAAGCAACTGTTCACAGTACGCAGTTTGATTTTGATTATCCGAGTCAATCCTTTGGGAGTTGGAAGGTTTATATATATGATTTTTTTGCTGAATATTTGGGACTATCAGCCCTTGTGGCTGTCGTACTAGTTCTTTTACTTTTTATTCTCGTTAAGAAAAACGATTTAAGAAAGATTTTTAATAAAATGCTACAAAAAGTTAACATAAGAAGTATTTTTGAAGGGGATCTGTATCCTTACACAGGACTTGTTCTAGCGCTATCGCTGGTGTTTTACTATTTAGGGGTTTCCATGCGAGTTGTTCACTGGTCCAGATGGGGGGTCCCGATAGGATTTTTGGGAATAATGCTCTTATCCATGGTATTAGAAAAAGCTGTTCTGATTCTAGATCCTCTGAAAAGATGGTCTCTAAAGAAGGTTCTCTTTGGTTTCCTTGGAATTTTCCTGATTACTACCTCTCTAAGAGTGTTAATTACTGTCGACATGATAAGAACGGATTTTCCAGAAAAGGGAAATTTTCCGTTAACCTATATTGATACAGAGAAGCTAGCCTCTGATTTGGGCATTGCGAAAGAGGAAATGATTCAAAAGATGATGTGGTTTACTGGTTACACACCAAAAACTATAGGAAGTGACTCTTTGGAAAAAATCACGGAGGAAAAGAACAAGGATGTGCGTTATGTTCTTTGGCCTTATTGGAACATTGGTTTGGTTTATACGACGAAAAATGTTGATTTAGGAACCCACAACCAGAGGGCGTTTATTGATAAGTATATGGAGAAAATTTTTTACCGATTTCCAACTTTTGGTGCATTTTATATGCACATAACAAAGTATTTTGCTTGGAAGGTGCTTGGAATTACATGGAATCCGGAAATAGATTCTCTTTTGGAAACTCAGTATGCGGTTGTTAAACTTAAAGAACGGGTTTCCAATATTAGTTTAAATTACAGTGTGGGGTTTAAAGACATGTCTCATTACTTTTTTCCGAAGTCGCTAACCTTTAATATGGCTACCTTAAAGGATGGTTATATGTTTCCTCCTTGCTACTCCTACCCCGATACGAAGTATGTATCCGATGGCAAGAAAGTTGAGCCTCCCAGCGACATTGGAATTGGGGCCAGAACAGCAGGCTTGTATTGTCATAGCACCAGATTTAGGGTATTTTTTAAGGGTACTTACAGAATTAGGGTTGAGGGATTGCCAGAAAATGTGGACAATATTCAGAAGGTTTTTTCAAATATCAGCACACTTTCTTGGAATCCAGACACCAAGACGGCCACAATAGAAGCCAAAAGTACTATGATACCTGGTGATTTTGGTGTAGCTACGGAAGAGAAGAATATTCCCGGTCTACAATTTCGGGTTTTTTATAGTGATTAATTATTTTTAGTCAGGGGAGTTACCCATACATATGGTGATAAAAATGGGTATTCCAAAAATTAAACAACTTGCTTTTAGACCCGAAGTGCTATTTTTTCTTTGTATTGCAATCTTGGAAGCAGTTTATGTATACATTCTGTTTGGTGATGTCGAACTGTTGGCTAGTGGAGATAATTACACATACTTACAATTGGGAAAGAGGGCATTTAACTTATACATTTGGGATACCGCTATTCCTTTAGGGGGTATAAACAACGCAACCCCAAACTTATTGGGATTTCCCCTCTATTCAACACTGTTTAGCTTTCTATCAACGGCTGTTCTTCAAAGGCTGTTGATTTTCTGTTTGTATTTTTTTGGGTTCGTGGGTTTCTACAAATTAACGAGATTATTCTCCCGGAAATTTTCCGTATTTGCGCTTCTTCCTGCAACGGTGCTTTTTTCATTTAACGCATTTGGATCTTTGAATCCATTTTCATTTTTTCCTTTAATGTATGGGGCATATCTTCCACTTTCTTTATATTATTTTATTAAGTTGGTAGAAAGTAAAAGTTTTAGTTTTTCTTACATATTTAAGTTACTGGTGTTATCGGTGATTTTCACTCCCATAAATTCAAATCCTGCTTTGTCTGTGACCATATTTATTCCCCAGGCTTTGTATCTAGTTTTATCAATAAAGAATATGCATAGAGCGAGGGTTTTAAATGTATTAAGTTATTACATCGCCTTTATTTTGGTAAATTTGTGGTGGGTAACACCTATGCTTTATTATTATATGGAAAATGCAAATAGGGTTTTTAAGAGCGGGTGGTTTTCTGCTTCATCGGTGGGGCACTTGTATCAGAATTTTAGATTCATTGGGCAGTGGGGTTGGTACGGCAAACACTTTCTATACGATTATTACCCATTTCATGATTGGTATGACAAGCCAACCATTTTCTTTTTTAGCTATGCATTGGTTATTTTTACGATCGCTTTGTCTTTTGGACAAAAAGTGAGTTCAAGAAAACCCCAAATCTTTTTTATTGCTCTATTTTTGCTCTCCCTGTTTTTGGTAGGGGGGTCTCGTTCGCCTTTTGGTTTCGTTTACACCTTGTTGTTTAATTACTTTCCCGGATTCAAGATTTTTAGAGAACCTTTTACAAAATTCGGTGAATTGTATGTGCTATCCTTCTCGGTTTTATTTTATGTAGCACTCACAAATATTGAAAAGCGTTTTCAGGGAAAGTGGAAATTTGGATTATTTATGTTCGTTTTGTTGTTAGTTCTTATGAACGCAAAACCAGTTCTTTTGGGCGAGCATGTGTGGTCTAAGTGGAATGGGAGCGTTAGAACTTCAAGGATAAATATACCAACATACTGGAAAGAATTTGAAAAATTTACTCACGATAATTTAAAAGATGCTCGAATACTAACTACCCCAAAATCCTATTATGGTGGAGCTTGGAATTGGATTTATGGATTTTCATCAGCCGATGACATAGCGGTAAACTTTGTGGATGGGGGAAACAGTGTTTTGAGAAACCCCATTGCTTCAGGTTCCGAAGCGGGTGAAGTTATAGATAATATATTTCGGGTTGCGGACTTGCCTAAGAATTATCTCGCATTGTTATCTGTTGATTATATATTGCAAGAGAATGATTTAGACTGGAGGTATTCGGGGGAGTTGACTCTGCCACCCAGTCAAAATGATTTAGCAATTAATAAGTTAGGTGTTGAAAAGATCCAAGAGTTTGGCGAATTTGACCCAAAGTATCTTTTAAAAATACCTAACGGAGAAGCAAATACTTCTTTAAGAGAAGAGCTCTATGCCGAACTTACAGGGAGACCCGCTTTAGTTCTGTATAAGGTTCCAGAAGATAATAAATTGCCGAAGTTTTACATTCCGAAAGATCTCGTATATTCGTGGTCAACTATTCAAGAGTTACCCTATGTTTTGAGTACATCTAATTATGCAAAGGGTATTGGGGTTTTTATAAAAGATACAGAGAAGGTTGATGAATCACCTTTGAGAGAATCCGCAGATAGAGTAATTTTTGGTACTAGAAAGTTTTCGCGGTTTTCCTTGGAAAATTTAACATGGAAAGAGGGTTGGGCTTGGCCGGTTGTGGTTAACACGAATCCCACAGATTTTAAGTACAAATTTGTGCAGGTAAAGGAAGATATAGAAAAAGCTATCCCCAAAAACCCCCTTGATAAGGCGGACTTGTTACTTTGGCTTGCTGCAAAAAGAGCTGCGGAGATAGCTAAGTATAGAGTACCCCCACAATTAGAGGAACAACTTGTTAGGGATTATGCGAATCTGGTAGATCAATCAATGGAGGTGCTTAAAAATGTTCCAAAGGAAAAAATAATGAATGACGATGAAAGTGAGGGGGATTTTTGGGGAATGGTGGGTAAGGTGTTAATGTATGTTGAGAGATCCAACGCAACCATTCCTCTTTCTGAATATACTTTTGGTAACAGCAAAGATCCTAGAGTTCTATATAAAAACTTTGTTGCTTGGATTTACGAGGTCTCGACCCCCGATTGTGGCGATTACTGTTACACTTTTAAAGTTCCGGAAGATGGGAGGTACAGTGTTTATGTTGGTGATAGTGTTTTGGCAAAACTAATTTTGCCAAAAGTCAAAATTGCTGATTTGGAATACACGGAGGTCAAAAACCAAAAGGATGAGATAAAAGGTTGGTATTACGATGGTATTACCACATTTCAAAAAGGCAAAAATTATATTGTAAATTTATCGCTCCCTAAAGGTAAGAATTTAATTGGTTCTGGCGGGTGGTTGGTTCCGAACTTCGCTACTTTAGATAGTTCAAGTGCAGATTTTGTTATGCAAAACATTTTTCCGGGTTATTATGTGCTTGGTTCAGATATCGCTCGTCCTAGGGAAATAGAATCTAGCCTAGTTTTGTGGGACGACATGATACATTACAAACCATTGGAAAATTTTGAGAGTGGTAAGAAATATTCGGTATCTTTTGAGTATTCGACTGATTCGGGAGGCTTGGGCATAGCTATTATTGAATCAAATTCCCCAGTTCAAACCCCAATCTCTAATAGTCAGTTGCTTTTGACTAAAGTTTTAGTCAAGGCTGAATTAGATCAGAGCTGTTTGGATAGATCTGGAGAGTCCAATTGTTGGCGTAGTTACAAAAAGATTTTTAGGGCAAGTAACGATGCTAAGTCGGCGCTATTTTACATTTATGCCTACCCGTATGCTCGGAAGGCTTCCCATGTAAGGGTAAAGAATATTAGTGTAGAGGAGGTGTTAGAACCCATCATTGTAGTTAAGAAAGGGGGGAATAAGTCGCTAGATACGACCCCAACTGTTCCTAACATAGTGTTTTCTAAGATAAATTCGACTAAGTACAAGGTTAGTGTTTCAGGAGTAACCGATCCTTACGATTTAATTTTTAGTGAGAGTTACAATCGTGGTTGGAGAATGTATCTGGATGGGACAAAACTTATTTCTAATTCTAGTCATGATATTGTTAATGGATATGCAAATCTGTGGCATGTAAGTCCCGAGGATGCAGATAATAAAGAAAGTTATACATTAGTCATCGAGTTTTACCCACAAAGGATTTTTAGGATTTGTGTTATTTTGAGTTTGAGCACATTTTTGGTAGCCACGATATATTTTATAACGGCACGAATGTTTAAATTTATCACTGCTATTAGAGTTCATAGTTTGTCATGAAGATAATTCTTAAATTAAAATTAAAAGTTGCAAGATTGCTGAAGCTCCTTAAGAAATTCCTGGTAAAAAACAAGGTTATGTTGCTTTTCCTGTTCATGCTGGGTGTTTTGATGGATATGGTATTGCTAGAGTTTGTTTATTCGTTTGTATTTTTTCCCTTAATGGTTTTGTGGTTACTGTGCGAATTGGTGTATACACGAAAACATGATTGGTACCTGATGCTTTCAATAGTATTACTGTCTTTGGTGCTGCCGCTTAAGTTTCTTAGTCTTGAAACTGTCGCCGAGAAAATTTCTATTTGGGCATATTTTTATCTGGTAGTTGCATTTTTTAAGAAACTAAAAAAAAGTGGGAGTAAAATTATCGTTGACTAAGTCAATAAAAACCCCAGGAGTCCTTTTGTTTTTTTTAATTGCGGTTATAGAGATTATTCACATCCAATTGTTATTTGGTGATGGACATCTACTTGCGGGTGGAGATAATTATCAGTACCTACAACTTTGTAAAGAAACCACAAATAATTATTCTTGGAAGGAGTCTCTTCCGTTTGGTGGACCAGGTTACGATGTAGCAAATTTGTTTGGAATTCCCTTATATTCAAAGCTTACGTGTTTTTTATCCCAAGACATTTCGGAGCGTTTGTTAATTTTTACTCTGTATTTTTTAAAATATTTTGGGTTTTTTTTGCTTTCAAAAGCACTTTTTAAAAGATTTTTGCTTTTTGCTTGTATTCCAGCGTGTCTTTTGCTTGTTTTTAATCCTTTTGGAGCTCTAAATCCATTCTCTTATCTTTATCTTTTAGATGGGGCATATCTTCCCCTTTCCCTGTATCTCTTTGTTCGTCTTTTGAAAAGTGAAAGAGTAGACTATTTGACTCTTTCGATAATTGCTTTATCTAGTGTTATTTTTTCCTCATTAAATTCTAATCCTGCTTTATCCATGACGATTTTTATCCCCCAACTCATCTATTTAATATTTAATCTTCATAGACTGAGCAAAATTAAGCTCTTAAATCTGTTTTTATATTCAATGGTTTTGATCTTGTGTAATTTATGGTGGATTGTAGCGCAAGTTCAATACTATTTTTCCAGCGTTGGGATACTTTCTAATGGTAATTGGTCTGACTTTACAAATCAAGGTAGCTTGTTTCAAAATCTTAGATTTATTGGTCAGTGGGGTTGGTATGAGGGGCACTATCTCTATAATTATTATCCCTTTAGCCAGTATTACGATTCTCCTCTTGTAGTTATTGCTACTTACCTAGTTGTCGCTCTTACGATGGGGTATGGGGTTGTATTGGCGCTAAAAAAAGATAGACCAGCATTGTTTGCGTTGGTGTTTCTTTTGATTAGTTTATTTTTGGTTGGTGGTTCAAGACCCCCCTTTGGTATTTTGTACAGGTTTTTATACGATCACATCTCTGCTTTTAAGGTTTTTAGAGAGCCTTTTACCAAGTTTGGTGAGTTATATGTTTTGGCATTCTCCCTTCTTTTTTACAGATTGTTGTTGGGGATTAGAGACTGGATTAAGCCCTATTTTAGAACAAATATCTTCATTTTATTTTTATTTTTGGTATTTATTTTTGGTAAGCCAGCAATTTTAGGTGAGCATGTTTGGGATAAATGGAATGGAAGTATGCGAACTTTTAGAGTATCTGTACCTCAATATTGGGATGACTTTTACAAATTCCAAAAAAAGAATTTAAAAGACGAACGAATTCTTACTGTTCCAAAAACTTATTATGGGTCGGCTTGGAATTGGCCTAAGGGTTTTTCCAGTGCTGATGATGTCGCTGTCAATTTTGTAAGCAATGGTAATACAATTCTTGGAAGACCAATAAATACAGGATCCACTTCCGAAAAAGTAGTTGGAAATTTTTATAGTGATAGTAATGTAAACTCAAATTATTTTAACTTTTTGGGCGTTAAGTATATTCTTCGCGAAAACGATTTAGATTGGAGATATTCTGGAGAACTAACTTTATCGCCGAGCCAACTTGATGATTGGATAAAAAAGTTAAATGTTATAAAAGTGGCAGAATTTGGAAAATTTACGCCGGAATATCTGGAGACAATTGTCAATGACGATCCTAATGTTAATCTAAAAAATGAGCTATACAAGGAACTTCTGAATAGACCCGCCCTCGAGATTTACCAAGTAGATGGAACGGAAGATTCTCAAAAATTTTATCCCATAGGTAATATTTACTATGTAAATGGAGAGATAGAAGACATTTCAGAGCTTCTAAGTTTTACAGGAGCATTAAGTTCAACAGGATTGTTTTTGGAAGACATAGACTTTTCCTCTGTAAAAGAATCTTTTTCTCCAAATCAAATTTACGGAGTCGGTAAGCGGGATTATTTGTCTCGGGGACATTATTTGGTCACTGTACCAGAAAAAGGAAGTTACAATGTTTTTATTAAAGGAGATAAAATCGGACTCACCGGATTTAAATTAACGCCATCCTTAGATATTGTTAAGGGGTGGTATAACATTGGAAATACATCACTTGAGGATAGTAAAGAATATTCTTTTTTTCTTGATATTCCAAGGGGGAAAAATATATTGGCGGGAACCGAACCATGGCACAAATCCAATTTAATTGGTGAGAATAACTATGCCGATCTCGCCAAAACTCTTTTTTTGGAAGAGGGGGGTGATATTTATTATAAGTTTGTAGACTCAAAAGAGCTCAGTGGTAGCTACAGTATATCTTTGGATTATAATTTTTCTAAAGATATCTTAGGGTTTGCTGTTGTTGGTGTGCAACAAGATGGCGGGTATAAAATATTTTCCGAAAAGTTTAGTGGGGCTGGAGCATATTACAACGAAATGGAGTTAAAAAAAGATACTAATTCCCTACTATTTCTAAAACAAGAGTTTCTAATAAACGATAAGTTAAAGTCAAAAGTTGATTTTATGAATATCTCGTTTGCGAAGGCAGGAAGCCCCTCGGTGGTTTTAAAGAAAGTCAGTGACGAGAAGCAACAGAAAACCAGACCCCCTAATATCACTTATACAAAAATCAACCCTACAAAATATCGGGTTCAAGTTGATGAGTCAGGAGACTCCTACAACCTGGTTTTTAACGAATCGTTTGATAAGAATTGGAAGCTATATTTTAAAGGTAGAAATGAAATCTCATCAACTCGTCATTTTAAAATCAATGGTTATGCTAATTTGTGGAAAATAGAACCCGAGGATGTTGGTGATGCATCAAGTTATACGCTGACTGTTGAGTATGTAGTGCAAAGGAAAATAGACCTACTTATTGGGATTTGTCTTACTACTTTCTTTTCTTCTCTAACTTATGTGATAATCCGTGGGGTAATAAAGCTAAAGGAGTACTTAGTTTTTAACAAAGTATGCTTACCAAGAAAAAAATATCCATAGTTCCTGTATCGTACAAAGACGAGGGGAATATAGAAGAACTCTACAAAAGAGTGGTCAAAGTAATGCAAGAAGTAACTTCTGACTACGAAATAATCTATGTAAATGATGCCAGTCCTGACAAATCACAGGAGATTCTAGAAAGCCTTGCCGGAAAAGATAAAAGAGTGACTGTAATTACGCATTCCCGGAATTTTGGCAATCAAAGCGCGTTTTCTACAGGGATGGAGCAAGCTCTTGGTGATGCAGTAGTAATAATGGATGGTGATTTGCAGGATCCCCCAGAGCTTATTGTTGACTTTGTTAAAAAATGGCAAGAAGGTTACGATGTGGTGTATGGACATAGAAGCAAAAGAGAAAAAAGTATGGGAAAGTTTTGGGAGTTAGTGCAACATAATTTCCATGTATTTTTTAGTAGAATAAGCTATGTCAAAATGCCGGTTGATGTGGGAGAGTTTTCACTAATGGATCGTAAGGTTGTTGATATTATTAACTCTCTTCCAGAAAAGGATAGATTTGTACGAGGTCTTAGGGCTTGGGCGGGTTTTAGACAAATAGGTGTCTCTTATGTTAGACCAGAAAGGTTCTGGGGTACTGGTGTTGCGACAAGTGGCGTTTCAAGAAAATTATATTGGGTACGCAAGGAGGTATTTACTTTTTCTTACGCTCCTTTTGATTGGATTTTTTATTCTGCGATAGTAGGAATTTTTGTGACACTAATTACGGTTTTGTTATATTTGGGAGTTGCAATTTTTGCCCCCACTGGAGCAAGGCTTTTCTCTCCGGTTGCTATTTTGGTTTTATTTGTTGGCAGTGTCCAGCTTGTGTGTGTAAGCATTGTCGCAGAATATCTAAGAAGAATATTAGAAGAGGTAAAGAATAGACCATACGCTGTAGTTCAAAAAATAATTAATGATCATAGAATTTCTAAAAAGTAATATCATTGGTGGGTTAGGTGACCAGGTGGGTGGGTTTATTGCGCTCTCTAATAAAAAACTAATTGGTGCCCCTTTTAATAACAACCCCACACATCTTTTGGAAAGTAATCAGCCAATATTTTCTTTAATTTATAATGAGGGGTCACAGATATTTAATCCAATATTATTCTCTAATCTGTTTTCTATAATTAGCGTTTTATTGCTTCTGATTTTTTGCTTTTTGCTTTTTAAATATCTAAAGGTTAATATATTTGTAAGCCTTCTTTTGTCAATCCTATTTACTTTTTCTCCCTACACTTATCTTCATTTAGGGGTGCATCCTGCGTTAATGCAAGTTTGGATGATTCCAGCTGGTATTATTTTACTTCTCAAATCCCAGACTTTAAAACAACAAATTATCACAGGGGTGTTTATCGCTTTTGCAATATTTGTGAGTAATTATTTAGGTTATTTTTTGTTGCTTTTTGCGGGCAGTTTTTTGTTAGCTAATATTACTATCAAACTAACTTTTAAAAAGTTCACCTTTGGTTGGTTCAAATTAGAGCTCGTTAAATATTTAGTGATTTTTGGAGTGGTTCTATTAATTTGTATCCCAACACTTCTTACCTATTTTAAATCTTCATATAGGATTACACCATCTTTTGATGGGGGTGTGAGTAGAACTTTGGAAGATTTCCAGAATTTTAGTGGCAGACCGTGGTATTTAGTTTTGCCTCCAATTCAAAATCCAGTATTTGGAGGGGTTACGAAATCGGTTTTAAATTGGATGAAGAGCGATTGGGGGTATTTTTTGGCGGATGATTATTTTAATAATGAAAGTCCCGAGATGTTTTTGGGATGGGGGAACATTTTAGTTTTTATTTTTTCAATAGCTTATTTTGTAAAGAGATCCAAATGTCAAATGACAAATGACAAAATTAAAACAGCATTAATTTTTGGACTAACGGGATTTCTGGTGTTTTTATTTACTTTTCCCCCTTATTTTGATTTTGCGGGGCATAAAATTTATACTTTGGGATTTATTTTGTACAAATTGTTTCCTATGTTCAGGGTTACACAAAGATTGGGGATAGTGATATTAATGTGCGTTCTCATTGTAAATGGTGTTTTTCTTAGCGAAATTGTAACTAGATATAAAAACTTTAAAACAAAACTTCTTTTAGTAAGATTAATAATCATAGGATACATTGTTTTTACGCTATTTGAGTTTTACATACCAATAACGATAACAGATGTTTCTAAAACACCAGAGGTTTATACCTACCTTGCTCAAGATACAAAAAAAGTGAGTTTTAATTTTGTTGGAGAAACAGGAAGAATTGGTCAATACACGGGTACCGAAATAATCGTTACTTACCCAAGACAAAATTCCGATGATATCTTTTGGATTACAAGGCATCAAAAAGGCTTAATAAACCCAAGGAATTATGAAAATGACGAATATGGTTTTGATTCAATGGAATTTACCAAATGGCTTCCAACGCAAGAGGGTTTGGAACATGCAAGAAGCTATGGAGTTTCTTATATTGTTTTTAGCAAAACTGATCTACAAAAGGAGATTAAATCTGACCCAAACTTTGTTAAGTCCGCCGACCCCGAGAAGTTTTTTAGGGAAAACCTTACTTTGGAGAAAGATTTTGGGGACATTTTGCTTTTTACACTCTCCGCTCGCTAAAGGTGAGCTACGAGTATATACCTATCTAAGCCACTTTAACAACCCTACGGGTTTAAAACTAGCATAAGATGGGTATAGATTTGACAACCAAAACTAGTTGGTTTAACATAAAAAGTGTAATTTATTGAACAAAAAACTGTTTTTTGTGCATTATGACTATTAAAATGATCAAAAACGAGCTTTTTAAGCAAAAAAACGATATTAATTCTATTCTGAATACAAGTATTATAGAAAGAGAAAAAACCGCCGATGCTAAAAACCTTGTCGAAAAAACTTTAATTAAAGTTGTGACCGGACCAAGAAGATCGGGGAAATCGACTTTTTGTTTGTTGCTTCTTAAAGGTAAATCTTTTGCCTACGCCAATTTTGATAACGCTATTATAAAGGGATGTAAAAATCATAGTAAGTTAGAAGAAGCTTTGTTTAGCGTCTATCCAAATACAAAGATTGTATTTTTAGATGAAATACAAAACCTGCTCGACTGGGAGTTATTTGTGAATGGTCTACAAAGACGGGGATACAATATATTTCTGACGGGATCTAACGCTAACCTATTAAGTCAAGAGTTGTCCACTCACTTAACAGGTAGATTTGTCGAGATAAAAATTATGCCGTTTAGTTTTAAAGAATTTCTTTTGGCTAAAGAGATAGACCGCGGGGGTTTAAGTCCTTTATTGAAAGATAACTTTGACGATTATCTAAAATCTGGTGGTTTTCCTGAACTCGTAATGCAGAATTTGAGTCCCAAAGTATATCTGTCTTCTCTTATTGATTCTGTTATCTTAAACGATATCGTTTCTAGGTACAAAGTTCGTAATCCACAAGAAGTTAGAGATTTGATTTTTTATCTATTTTCTAATTTTTCTTCGGAATTTAGCTACAGAAAATTACAATTTTCTTTGGGGATTTCTAGTTTGCATACTACTAAAAAATATGTTGATTTTTCTGTTTCTGCTTTTTTAATTTGTGTATTAAACAGGTATTCTCACAAAGTTAAGGAGCAAATAAGATCACCAAAAAAAGCATATTTAATTGATACTGGTGTGGCAGATGCCCAGGCTTTTCAATTTTCTTACGATTACGGAAAGTTTTTAGAAAACATGGTTTTTTTGGAGCTACTAAGGCGTGGAGCTAGACCAAATTTTGAAGTTTTTTCTTATAAAACTGATAATAACAAGGAAGTAGATTTTTATTTAAACAAAAGACAACTAATTCAAGTTTGTTACGATATTTCGGATAAAAAAACAAAAGATAGGGAAATTTCAGCTTTAATTACCGCTGGAAAGGAGCTTTCGTGTAATAATCTACAGATATTAACTTACGATCAAGAGGGGTTGGAGACAATTGGAGACAAGGAAATTAGTCTTACGCCTGTTTGGAAATGGTTATTAACCTAGATTTTGGGGACATTTTGCTTTTTAGGTTTTAGATTTTCTTTTGGTACAAGTAGTAAATTGGTGTAGTGGAGATGTAATAGGTGTTAATTAGATTGTAAGCGCTCATAATGTAGGGGCTTTCTAGCCATCTATTGTCAGTTTTAAATAAAACTAAATATTTTGGGTATTCGTTAAGTGGCGTTTTGCGTCTTACATACTCTGCCATGTCATCCACAACCCCGATTGTGTAGGGTTTTAAACAACCTTTGTAAGTTCCTCCAATGCCAATAGAGTAGGTGTCGTCATCATTCCCTTCAATGTTATTAATATCCGATGCCACATTGTAAAGCATCGATTCGCAACCTCCAAGTTCTATAAAGAGTTTCATTTGTATGTTTCGTGTAGCAAAAAGAGTAGGATAGACAATAAAGTTTGGGGCAATAACAAAGATTTGGTAAAAAGAAAATACTACAAGGGAGAAAATGGTAGCAGGTTTAATAAGAGAGGTTTTTATACGGGGAGCAATTTTATAAGCAACGAGCAATGTTAACGGTAATACAAAAGGGAGAAGGTAGCGCTCGTAGAGTTTGTTGTCTTCAAAAAGCAAGGCAAGTAAAATAAGATATCCGGAAAAAGGTAGGAACTTCATTAGGGACGAACCCGACATAGTCGGGATCGTCCCTTTTTGTATTGTTCTGATAACAAACGATGAGAAATATCTTACGGTTAAAAATAGGATTCCCGCGACGAGAAATGGAGAAAATCTAAAGAGAAATACTAACAGATAGAATTTATCGCCAAAATTAGAATCGGCGTGATTAATAATATACACCGAGCTTATTTTATCTGTGTTCTCTAAGGAATCGTGAATGATTTGCCTTGTTACCTCTACTGGATTTACCCAGTTGGCAGGAAAGACGATAAGGTAGGTTGCCAAAAGTATCAAGGAAAATATCACACAGGATTTTAGAGTTTGCCCTACCTTTTTATCTACGAACATTCCTTTAATTAGAATAGCCAATCCACATCCAAAGGCGATTACAATTGCTGGAGATTTAGATAGAAACGCCAAACCAAAAAACACTGCCGAAAGAAGGAGGTATCTAAATTTAGAATTTAGGATTTCGGATTTAGAATTTATAAACAAATATGTATAGAGAACTCCTATCAATGAGAAAGAAGAAAAAAGTACATCCACATGAAATTGTCGCGTATAAAAAAGAAAAAAAGGATCTATCAAAACTAACAATAAATACAGCAAGGCAATTTTTCTGTCAAAGCACTTTTTTATTAATCTGTAGGCTATAAAAACAAGAGTTAGTGTTGCTAAAACTTGCGAAAGCTTAACGACAAAATTAATGGTTACAAAGTCGTTTGGAATATTTTCATCCAAAATATGTCCTGTTAGTTTTGGATAGATTACAGTTAAGGCTCTGTAGGCAGTTCCTCCAAGCCACATGGTTGTTACCCCAGGATGTTGTTTTTGATAAGTTCCTGCAAAATCTCCGTTTAAGAAGGCATGTTGAAAGTTTACGGCTCTTCTAAACCAGCGATTGGAATCAATAGAATAAAAATCCCTTCCCAAAAAATACATGCGTGGAATTAGGGCTAAAATTGTAAGCACTGACCAAAAGATTATATTTCTAACATTCTTCATCTTTCGTAAAGGTAAATGTAGGGGTCAATAAAAAATGACAGTGGATAAGAAATTTTTTTTGTTTCACTGGTTTTATATCCCATATTTTGCAAATCCTCATCGTCTTTATTATAACTAAAAATGTATGTGTAATCATGCTCATCAGTTTTTGGATCTTTGGGGTTTGGGTAAAGCATTCTCCAAGCATGGGAAGGGTTAATTTTATTTGGGGCAACACCGCTCTCTGTCAACTCTTTAGATCTTGCCCAGACATAACGGTTATTAAGAATGAAATCGGCAACAAATTGGTAATTAAGGAAAAGCAAAAACAGTACAAATCCTCCAATTAGTATCTTCTCAAATTGTTTTAAAGGTAACTTAATACTATATGCAAAAAAACAAATCAACATGGGAAAACTTAGTAAAAGGTATCTATCGTAAATTGTTCGGTAACTTTGGTTAAGGTTTAAGGATAAAGCATTAATAAGTATAAATATTAGCAAGGGGTTAATCAGTCCTTTGGGATTAAAAATTAGATAAGTTACGAGAAACCCCACCGATAATTTGCTAAAGATGTCTAATATTTGGTAAAAAACAAAATTTCCAGCAAAGGAGTATTTTAACCCGTTAATACTGTTAGCGTAAAATCCCGATCTTTCAGCAATGTTTTGAAAATAAGGGAATTCGCCTCGCGCGGTAAAGCTAAGATTAAGTAAATGAGTAAGCAGTACGGTTATAACAACCGATATTGTGATTAAAACAACCCCCTGTTTTAACGATTTAACGCTTCTTAATATTAGTATTAAAGCGAGTGGCCCGACAAATGCCATTAAGTAAATTAGGGAGGTAAAGATAATGGAGTAAGTGCTAGTTGCATGGGAGAAATTGTCTAAATGGATCCCTTTTATCTCTTGCATTGTTTGTGTCTGTGGAAAAACAAATTGGTAAAAAACCAACAGAATTAGAATGGTAAAAACGCAAGACAGAGCATATTTCCATTTCTTAATGACCATAAGATATATCCCAAAACTTAGAGCCAACAAAATCGCATTTTGCTTGACAAAAAAGGCTAAGACAGTAAAAAGTAATGCTAGGTGAAAATCTTTTTTTCTTTCTTTATGGTTAAATTTTAAGAAGAAATATAAGGAAAGTAGGCAAAAGAAAACCAAATAGTTTTCGGTCATAAAACCAAATGTAGAGTAAATGTGTAGAGGATTAAGAAAAAATAGAAGTGATAATAGTATTATCACCGATCTTTTTGCTGTATAAAGTGAGATAATTCTAGAAAATATATAAAAGTTTCCAACGGATACTATTAAGGTCAAAACGGGTAATGATTTAACAGTAAATATTCTGGAAAAAATTGTTGCCATCAGGCCCTGCGTGTAAAAGGTCGATCCGATGATTGGATACAGCGTAAAGTTCTTGCTAAGAAAATTGCTGACTGTTAAATAGTGAACCCACTCATCGTTTTGCATAAAGTTGATAGATAAAGCAACTGGAATCAAGATCACAAATAGCAAAATTGTAATGTGCCAAGGTTTAATGTTTACTGGCATTGGTAGAGATCATAAACTGGTGAGAAATATAAGTAATAGGTCTTATTAAAACTACATAAATTTATGTACTTGTCAGGGATTCTATCACTATTCTTTACAACAATATAATCTAAGGAAATGGAATCCGGGATATAATCACTTGGACCAAAAGTTTTTCCTTTAAAAAACGGTTTAAAACTGGTAAAAGTTGGACGAACTAATACCGATAAATCCTCGGGATTATTTTTGGTATTTAAATCTTCTGCCACTTTATATAAACCCTCACCAACCATCTCCGCACCTAGATATTTTCTGGCAAATACGAACCCACCGTATAGTTTGTTGTAGTAAGCTGAGTAAGTTGGAGAAATAGAAATAAATAGAAATAAATAGTAAAACCCCCCCATCAAAATTACGGATCTTTTAATAGGTGTTCTTTTTATTGACTCCAGAAAGTCGTTTAAGATATAAGCTATAAGGGTTGCCATAATTGGAAAAATTGTAATTAAATAGCGATCGATTTTTTGATTAAAAAATGAGAGAAATATTACAAAAGAAATAATTGTTACAGTGGGTAGTGTCAAAAGTGTGAATAAACTTGAGCCCTGCTTAATCTTTCTCACGCCCAATCTTATTCCCCATACATAGCAAAAGCTAAAGATTATGCTAAATCTTAAAAACATAGAAGCAATATAAAAGTACCAAGGGGCAAAGTTGTTTCTTCCCACGAGTGCGGTCATTACTACCTCTTCTTTCATTTTTAAGAATGTGTTTATTGGGTTTAATACAAGAGCAGGGAAAAAAGCGAGAGTAAAAGCACCAATACCTACCAAAGAATAAATAAACAGAAGTATTTTTTTGTTGCGAATTGAAATAGCAAGAAGGTGCATATAAATAACAAATAATGGATATGCCGAGATGTATTTTGTTACCAGAGCAAGTGCAGAAAACAAGGAAAATAAAAATAGATACCTGCATCTTTTGGTTTTAAGAAATAGCAGATACGAAATAAACAATGTTCCAACAAAAGCACTTAAATACCCTTCGGCATGAACAAATCTAGTTATCCCTAAATTAAAAGGTTCGGCAACAAGGAGAAATAATGCAAGTAAGGCAATCCTTCTGTTGAATACCTTTTTGAGCCCAATAAAAAAGTAACCAGAAAAGGCGAGATAAGCAATTTCTATGGGAACCTTGGCGAAGAAATTATAAATTGGAAAATAGTTGGCATCATAGATGGGAAACTTATACCCTCTAAGCGCTTGCACTACAAATCCTGCAATATTTAAAAATAATCCTGTGCTTGCCATTAAAGTTACTCCGGGGTATTGATAATCTGGCATTGTGGAAAAAACCCCGTTTTTCCAATTATCAATAAGTTTTTTGCTCCATCCAAACCAAAATGAGGCATCATCATTGGACTCGTCCCAGCCTAGTTTATAAAAACGGGCAAATATGGTAAAAATAATAACAAGGATAAGAATCCAATTAGAGGTCAACCAGCATCTAAGCCTTTGATGAAATTTCACTATTTTAATCTATCAAAAGGTTTCTTATTTGTCACCCTTTACTTACAGGCATGTTGGGGTAGAATTTGGTAGTATTAAATAATATGTATTCTATTGTGGTTCCGGTTTACAATGAGGAAAAGGCGGTTAAAGACACGATTGACAGAGTTTATGCTGTTTGTAAATCAATGGGTGAAAAGTTCGAAGTAATTGCGGTCAATGATGGGTCAAAAGATAGCTCGCTGGGTGTTTTACAAGCCATTTCCTACGATGAATTTAGAGTTTTAAATCACACAGTTAATAAGGGTTACGGGGCATCGTTAAAAGACGGCATAAAACTTGCAAAATACGATCAAATTGCCATTTGTGATGCCGATGGAACTTATCCCATAGAAAGAATCCCAGAACTTTTGGCTGGTCTTACAAGTTATGACATGGTGGTAGGAAAGAGAATTGGTAGATACAAAAAAACACCCTTTATTAAATCGGCTCCAAAATTTATTTTAGATCAAGTTGCAAATTTGGTCGTAGGTAGAAAGATTGAGGATATCAACTCGGGATTGCGCGCTTTTAGAAAAACCGATATCACGCCATTTTTTAATCTTATTTCGGATAGATTTTCATTTACCACTACTTCAACTCTGTCCTATATGTCCAATGGACTTAGCGTAAAATATATTCCTATTGAATATGATTTTAGAAAAGGAGTCTCTAAAGTTAAGGCTAAAGACGGAGCGGATTTTTTGTTTTTAATTTTGCGAACCGTGATGTATTTTAACCCTTTAAGATTTTTTCTGTGGCCAGCTTTAGGTTTAATGGGTCTGGGGTTTGTTAAATTTGTTTACGATTTATTTGTCGAGCCTTATTTAAACATTACCACCTCCTCGATGCTGTTCTTTCTTGCAGGACTCCAAATTTTGGCTATTGGAATGTTGGCGGATCTGATTGTTAGAACAAAGAAGTGAAATCCTCAATACTTTCTGTGTTGGTTTTTGTTGTTAGTTTAGGAATTTTATCCGTCAATCTAAATTCTGTCGGGGAACATTGGGATGAAGTTACAGTTGCTTCGGTTGGCGAATCATATTTAGGGTTTATGAAAAATGGCGATTTTAGCCCCAGTTCGTGGGAACTAAATCACGAACATCCGCCTGTGGCTAAATATATTTACGGTGTGGCTCGTTTCTTAACCAAGAACATCTCACTTTTGCAAGATAAGAGTGGTTATTATCCCGCGGGGCGCGATTTTGTTTTTGCCCGATTTTTTAGTGTTGTGATGTCTGCGATTACTGTCGCGATTATTTTTCTCATCGCTTGGGAATTAACAAAATCGCGCCAGATTGCGCTTCTCTCATCGGCATTTTTATTTGTCAATCCAGTGTTTCAATCCTACGCTCGAATAATTTCTTTGGAAGTTCCGTTGTTGCTTTTTGGATCGCTGTTTGTTTTGTTCTCTATAAAGTATGCCAATACCAAATCACTTAAAAACTATTTAGCAGTTGTTGCCAGTTTTACGCTATTAATTGGTACTAGATACAATGGGGTGTTGTTACTACCACTTTTTATAGGGAGTCTCCTTTTTAGGGAGACTCCCAAACCCAAAAAAGGAGACTCCCTAAAAATGGTTTTAATGCCAGTGTTTTCTCTCTTAATATTAATTGGAATATGGCCATACCTTTGGCATAGCACAATTATTAATTTATTAGCCAGCGCAGACCGTGGTTTAGAGGTGCATACCAGAGAATACTTTATGGGGCAGTTGGGGAATACGCCTTGGTTTTACTATTTTGTTTATTTTGGTGTTAGAACCCCGCTTTTGCTCTTGGCGACTTTTGTGATAGGGGTTTTTTGTCGCCCAAAGAAAGAAAAATTGATGTTAATCGCCTTGTTTTTACTCCCCTTTTTAGCAAGCGTTTTTCCCTTAAAGCAAGATGGTTTGCGCTATGTAAATTTGTATTTAATAGGATTTTCTATAATTTGTGCTTTGGGGGTTAATTTTCTGCTTGATTTAGCAAAGAATAAAATCTTAAAGTCTTCGATCTTAGTTTTGATTTTTGGTTTTTGCTCTTTGCCCTTAATTAGGTTTTTCCCTTACTACTTGGACTACTACAACGGATTGGTCTCAAGTAACAAAATCTACAACCAACGCCTTTTTGAAATTGGCGGTTGGGGAGAAGGGGTTTTAGAAGCAGTTAAGCGCTTACCCAAATCTCAAAGTAGTCTTGTCAAGAAGGTTTATCTTGCCATAAGTCCTGTTCATATCATTCCAGATTTACCAGAAGGCTACAAATCCACGGCTGATTTTTCACAAGCGGATTTTGTCCTCGTAAACACAAATTACCGTTGGTATGATAATATGGTAACAAGCGAAGATTTAGAAAATCTAAAGCTCATAAACACTGTTCTTGTAGGTAATAAATTCCCCTTGATAACTACATACATCCGTAGCAGTATGGTATTATACTAACTAATATGGAAAATCCGAAGATAGCCCACATTAAGCCCGTGTATTTAGAAAAAACTGAAATTTGGGTTTGGGAGTATATTAGAAACTTGACTCGCTACGACCCGTTTATTATATGTGAGGTAGAGAAGAATTTAGACCTTTTTCCCTTTAAACCCATTTACAAAATAGACCCCGCGAAAGGCGCTAAAAAAGCTTTAGGTTCGGTAGTGAGGGCCTTTATTCCTCGTCACTTAGCCGTAGAAGAGGCCATGGCGCAGGTTATCAGCCGTAACAAGCCGGCTTTAATTCACGCTCATTTTGGCTCTAATGGCGTTTACTCGGCGCCGTTATCCTCAAGATTCGGTATTCCGCTGGTGACATCTTTTTATGGGTTTGATACCAGCTACCAAGGATTAGCCGATAAAATGCGCAAATTTAAGCTCCCCACCGATAGATTCTATTGGGAGCTTGCCTATAAAAGATTGTGGGAGGTGGGAAGCGCTTTTACCGTAACTTGTCAGCTGATGAAGGATACTTTAGTCAACCAGTTGGGAGCTCCTGCGGATAAAGTTATCCCACTGCATCTAGGAATGAATTTGGACAAATATCACCTAGTTATTAAAAAGCCCACCACCGCTCCAGTTATTCTAATTGCCAATAGATTTGTTCCCAAAAAGGGCATGGAATACGCCGTTAGCGCCTTTGCCAAGGTTTTGACTCAATACCCAAATGCCACACTTAGAATAATTGGCGATGGTTCCGAAAAAGAAAAAATAACAGCCCTCGTCAACTCATTAGGAATCACAGACTCCGTCAAATTTTTAGGTCTTTTGGGTTACAACGACTACATGGCAGAGATGCAAAAGGCCGATCTGTTTTTGTCACCCAGCGTAAAAGTTTTGGGAGATGAGGAGGGTGGAATCAATACTACAATAATAGAGGCTATGGCAGTTGGCACCCATGCTTTTGCTACAACAGAATCGGGAACTGAACTTATCTATCACGAAAAAACCGGTCACATGGTGAATCAAAGGGATGCTAACGACTTAGCCGATAAAATAGTCTCTTTTCTTAAATCGCCTAATTTGTGGGAAATGCTTGCCAAATCAGCTCGAAAGCATGTAGAAGAAGAGTTTGACAATCATAAGCAAGGCAAGAGGTTGGAAGAAATTTACGATCATGTACGACTTTAGCTTTTATCCGGGAAAAAAAGTTTTGGTTACGGGTGGTCTAGGCTTTATTGGAAGCAATTTAGCCATTAAACTGGTAGAGCTCGGCTCCGAAGTTACCGTTGTCGATGCGCTTATCCCAGAACTTGGGGGCAATCAGTTTAATATAGACCCCATAAAAAAAGATGTCAAAGTTGTAATTGCTGACATGCGAGATTCTGCCAAAATGGAGAAGGTTTTGGAAGGGCAGGAGGTTGTTTTTAATATTGCAGGTCAGGTAAGTCACGAGGATGGAATGGTAGATCCCTTGTGGGATTTAGAACTTAACGCCACCTCTAACATTTATTTTTTAGAAGCCTTAAGAAGAGTCAATCCCACAGCTAAAGTTATCCACTCCGGAACTAGGCAAATTTATGGAAAAATAGAGCATATTCCAGTTAACGAAAGGCATTTGGTCAGGCCCTCCGATACCAACGGCATTAGCAAATTTGCCGGCGAATGGTACCACATGGTCTACGCTTCGGTGTATGGTTTAAAAACCACTTCCATTAGATTAACCAACACTTTTGGACCCAGACAACTCATGAGGCATGGACGGCAAGGTTTTATTCCGTTTTTTATCCGATTGGCGCTAGATGGCAAAGAAATTAGCGTTTATGGCGATGGGTTGCAGGTTAGAGATATGACTTATGTGACCGATGCCAACGATGCTATGTTGTTGGCCGGGCAAAGTGACACTTCTAATGGCAAATACTACAATATAGGGGGCATAAAACCTATTACTCTGTTAGATTTTACTAAAAACATTGTAAAAATGGTTAAAGGCAGTAGTTATCATTTAATACCATTTCCCGAAGGTCGTAAAAAAATAGATATTGGAGATTATGTTGGAGATTACACTAAAATAAAAGAAGATCTAGGCTGGCGTCCTAAAGTATCCATAGAAGAGGGTCTAAGAAGAACAATTTCCTATTACAAGAAGCATAAAAAGCATTATTGGTAAAATGCCATCAAGATATTACCTCCCGCTTATTCTTTTATTCTCAATCTGCCTACTAATCCCATATCTTGGGATTTACTATATTCAGCCCACCACAGATCTTTGGATACAGCGCGCCGTGCATTTTTACTATGCTGTAAAAAGTTTTAATTTTGAAGGTTCTTATACCATGTACCACCCAGGGGTAACTATTATGTGGCTTGTGGGGGTAACTTCGGGGATTTTTTACAAGATTAATGGAGGGGTGGATATTTTTTCTTTTGATATTTTTCCTCAATATATCTTTTTAACGACACTCTCGGTTGTTTTGGCAGAAATAGGAGCCTTAATTGTTTTGTATAAGGTTTTATCCCGAATACTTGGGGAAAGATCGGCTTTTTTATCCGTTGCCGTCTTGCTTTTGGAGCCGTTTTTCTTGGGAAATGCCAGATCTATTCATATGGATACTCTCGTCACACTTTTCGGTTTTATTTCTTTAAGCTATTTTTATCTAGGGCTCAAAGATTTTGTCAAACTAGATTTTGTGGCAAGTGGGGTGTTTTTAGGACTTGGGTTACTCACTCGCATCAACACAGGGGCGGTTTTTGTGTTTTTTGTCGTTTACATACTCTACAGAACATTTAGAAAGAAAATGCAACTTGTACAAGGAGTAAAGTCCTTATTTTTGGTTGGAATTGTGGCATTTGCAGTGTTTTATCTTTTATTTCCCGCCATGTGGTTTAATCCTCTAGATACTTTGTTTAAGGTATTAAAAGAGGGGGTACTTGATACGGCTTTATTGGAAGATTCTAGGCGAAATGTGTTTTTGGCACTGTCTAGTTTTCCGTTTATCCAAAAAGTATTTACTTATCCTATATATTTACTCTTTAGATTAACCCCCGTAATACTACTGTTATCTTTATATTTTGTTGTTGTAGAAAGAAAGAAGCTGGAGCTGGAATCGAGAAAGTTTGTGAGATTTGTAGGGCTTTTTGCTTGTTTTTACTATCTAATTATTACCATTCCTGATAAGCAAATATTTAGATATGTTTTGCCGATTGTTCCAGTCTTTGCAGTTATAGCAGGACTTGTTCTTTCTAGGATAAAGAGAGTTGGTTTGATAGTTGTAATATTTGCTTTTCAGCTATTTACAATTGTTAAAATCTACCCTAACTTTTTTGTTTATTTTAACCCGCTTATTGGGGGTATATCGCGAGCCCAAGATGTGATTAATTTAAACCAAGATGCTACGGGGTACAAAGAAGTCGCGAATTATCTCAATAAGATTTCGACTCCAGCAACAACAGTTGCCATGTACGACAGCAACGCATTCACTCCGATTTTTAAAGGTAATGCCATTATGCTAAAATCTTATCAGACGATATACGGAAAAGATGTGGATACAGACTATGTTTTGCTGCCAATAAATTTGGGAAATGAGTTTTTGCCTAGCAGTAAGTATCACTTATCAAAGACTTTCAAAGTGTCAGGTTACGATTATTATTTCTTGTATGAGAGGATATGATCAATTGGTTTGTTGATTTTAAAAAAGAATTGCTAGAGATTGGTTCAGAAGTCAACGCCTCGATAAAGAGGGTTTTAGACAGAGGTTGGTTTGTGCTAGGATCAGAAGTTACATCTTTTGAAAAAGAGTTTGCCAAATACTCCTCGTCACAATTTGCTGTTTCTTGTGGCAACGGAACCGACGCGATTGCGCTCGCCCTTAAATCATTGGATTTACCTGCAGGCTCGCAAGTTTTAACCACCCCGTTTACGGCAACTTACACTTCATTGGCGATTAATATGGCGGGATTGGTTCCAGTTTTTAGTGATATTGATGAGACTTACAATATAGATGTAAATTTAAAGTTCAATCCGCCAATCGGCGGACAAAGTTCAAAAATAAACAGGTTTGTTTCTCACGAAATAAAAGCAGTTGTACCAGTACATTTATACGGAAATCCCTGCGATATGGACCCCATCGTCAACTACTGTAAGGAAACAGGGGCGGTTCTAGTGGAAGACTGTGCTCAAGCTCATGGGGCAAAATATCGGGGCAAAACTGTAGGAACATTTGGAGAATTGGGTTGCTACAGTTTTTATCCCACAAAAAATCTTGGAGCCTATGGTGATGGTGGGGCTGTAGTTACAAACGATGCCAATCTTGATAAAAAGCTTCGCATGCTTCGCGAGGGTGGTCAATCAGCCAAATATCAACACGATATTTTAGGCGTCAACTCGCGGCTTGATGAAATGCAGGCAGCAATATTACAAGTTAAACTCAAGTTCCTAAAAAAATGGACAGAGCGAAGACAACAAATAGCCAAATATTATTTAGAAAATCTAACAGGAGTCGGCGATCTTAAATTTCCTAAAGTATTAGAAGGTTCTGAACCGGTATACCATCTTTTTGTTCTAGCAACATCAAAACGAGACGAGCTCGCAAAGTTTTTAGCGGAAAAAGAAATTAAAACAGCTATTCACTACCCAATCCCGCTTCACCTGCAAAAATGTTACTCGTATTTAGGCTACAAAGAAGGGGATTTTCCTAACGCCGAGAAAGCCTGTCGCGAGGTTTTAACAATCCCACTACATCCATATTTAACTGATGAGGAGGCTAGTGAGGTGGTAAAAACCATCAAAGGTTTTTTTAGAACATGACCTTTTGTGTATTTATCCGCTCCACAACATATCACAACAAATCTGGAGGTCTAGAAACCCAAAACAAAGTTTTATGCGAAGGGTTAGTAAAAGCTGGTCACAAAGTTTTTGTTGTCACCACAAGTTTAAATAGGGATTATCCCAAATTTGGGATAATCCCTAATCATGTTCCTAATTATGTATTTACTAATTCTCAACCTGGGAAATATTCTTTGCAGTGGTTCAAGGAAAGCGTTAAGGCTTATAAAGATTTATCATCCAAAGAAAAAATAGATGTCCTAATTAGCCAAAGTAGTGCTGGACTTGCTGTTTTTAAGAATGCTCGTAATGTCAATGTCAAGAAAATTGCAATTAATCACGGCACTTCTTTTGGGGAGTTTCAAACTCGCCTAAAACAAGTTCATTCTCTAAGAAATTTGATTCGGCTTATTATAAAAGATCTTCCCATGTTAGTTGGGGGATATTTGGAGGACTATCGACTTTTTAAATTGGGGGATAAAATTGTCTGTGTAAGCGGAGTTGTTAAGGGTAGGGTAGAAAAAGAGTTTCCAAAGTTCCAAGATAAGCTGGTAGTGATTGATAATGGAGTAGATATCGAAAAGTTCAAATGTCGAATGACAAATGTCAAATTAAGATCAAATGACAAAAAGGAAATGAGGTTGTTAACAGTGGGAAGAGTAGTAAAAGAGAAAGGGTTAGAGGTGCTTTTTGAGAGTCTTGAGTCACTTAAGGAGCTTGGGTCACTTAGACTCACCATCGTTGGTGGGGGAAGCGACTTGGAGTATTTTAAATCTCTCGCTAAAACACTGGCGCTCCCCGTGGATTTTGTGGGAGAAGTCACAAACGAAGAAACTGTTAAATATTATCAGCAAGCAGATGTTTTTGTTCTCCCGACCCTTAGACAAGAGGGATTTCCCATGGTTTTAGCCGAAGCAATGGCTTCTGGTCTTCCAATCATCGCGTCCCGTGTTGGTGGAATTCCTTCGGCAATTGTTAGTGGTGAGAATGGTATTTTGGTTACTCCAGCATCTCAAGAAGGGCTTTCTAATGCTATTAGACAACTTGCAGAGAATCCAAAATTGCAAGAAACTCTGTCAGAAAACGCTCTTATTGCCTCCAAAGAAAAATATAGTCAACAAACCATGGTAAAAAAATATCTTACATTGGTGGTAAAATAGTGCAATGAGTTTTAGAATAGCAAGAATTATCTATGATTGGCCAAAGCCTTGGGATGGGTTGGCACCAGCACCATACTATCTAACAAAACATCAAAAGCTTTTGGGTAATTCTCTGACCGTTTTTTGCGGTCGTTGGAATAAATCCGGCGGTCCCGAAAAAATCTCCGGTGTTAGCATAATCTCTTTTCCTCGCGAGCCTGTAGAAGGCGTTATGCTGCTTACCACAGCGCCTTTAATGTCCTTATATTTTTTGTTTTGGAGAGTATTTAACAAAGTTGACATTTATCATGTCCATGGGCATTTTGGTTTGTATATCTATCTTTACAAATTCCTTTTTGGTTGGTTGGATAAAACTCCTCTTGTGGCTCATTTTCATAACACTACTGCGGGAAGAATTGCAATTACCAATGGGGAATCTGTAAACAAAGACGGTTTTTTCGTTAAAAACATTGCAATACTTTTGTCTTTAATCTCCGATAAACTAGCGGTCAAAGTGGCAAGAGCGTGTATTTTTGTAAGCAAACAAAATATCGATGAAGCGATTAAATATTATCATGTTCCTCGGGAAAAATGTTTTTTGGTAGAAAGTGGCGTGGCAACAGAGGTGTTTGATAACAAGATTCAGAAAGGCGATAAAAAGCAAATACTTTATGTAGGAGCTTTAAATTCCAGAAAAAATGTAGAATCCTTGGTTGCTTCTTTGCAGTATCTTCCCGATTTGTACAATCTGAAGATTATTGGAAGAGGCTTCGAAAGTTTCGTTAACAAGATAAAAGAAATCGCAAAAGACACAGGGGTTTTAGAGAGAGTTATTTTTGAAGGATACATAGAAAATGCTCATTTGCCAAAATACTACGCGGAATCTGCCATTTTCGTCATCCCGTCGCTCTATGAGGGTCTTCCCAAAGTAGTTTTAGAGGCGTTGGCATCGGGAATTCCGGTACTGGCGTCGGGGTTTAGTATTAAATCTCCAATCAGCGGCCTGTTTTTTATAGATAACCCCACGCCACGAAAAATTGCAAGCAATATTTTAAAAATAGTGCAATCTAATGTCAAAGTTGATAGTAACTATATCGAAAAATATTATAGCTGGAAGGCAAAGGCGCAAGAAATTCAAAAAATCTATGAGCATCTTGTCGAAAATTAATTTATCCCATTTAAAATATCTTTTTCTTATACCAATAGTATTAGGCTGGTTTTATTACCAAGGATACTACCTTTCTCGCAATTCGTACCCCTTTGACGATCAATCCGATTATTTATCCTATGCTATCCAAATCAAAGATACTGGTGGGGTATTAAAATTTCCCTATAATCTTGTTACTAACAACTTTAGCGAGAATCGGAAAAACCCTTTATATGCTGTTTTACTCTCTCCCTTTGCCAAGGCAAATCCAAGTTTTTTTAGGGATGCCAAGTTTATAAACTATATTTTGTCTTTTACTCTACTAATTACTATTTTTGGCGTGGTTCTAAAGTCGTTTGGAATCGTTCCAGCTATGGCTGTAGCGGTTGTTTTTTCCTGCAATAAATTCTTAATCGAAGAATTTGCGGTGGTTGTTCCAGATAGTCTTTTTGTTGGTCTTTGTGCCGTATCGTGGTTTTTTCTCTGGAGAGGACTAGAAGAAAATGCGTCAAAAAAATTAATTTGGGGTATGGGGGTAGCGTCGCTGGCTTTTTTTGCCAAGCCCGCCGGGATTTTAGTTTTATTATCTTATATTTTTTCGGTAGGGTTAATCTTTAAATTTAAAGTTTTATCAAATAGAAACTTTTGGTTATCGTTAGTTACATTTTTCTTAGTTTCCTCCCCACTTTTTTTGCGTAATATCATTGTCTATAGGAATCCTTTCTATAACAATAACACCTCGCTATTATGGATTGATAATAGGCAGGAGAGAAGGGCAGTTGGTTTTAGGGAAAATCCCCCCACAGCTTTGAATTATTTTAAAACACATCAGCTTGGTAATGAAGTTTCTCAGCTAGCCCAAAATTCTGTAAGGATTTTATCTAATGTTTCTTTAATTGCCTTGTTTGAGGTACAACAACTGCGTTATCCTATTATCCTTTTAGGATTAATGTTGCTCGGGATGTTATTTGACCCGCAAAAAAAGCGAGCATTGTTTTCGATGGTTCTTTTTGGTGCGTTTTTTGTCTTTTTTTCCTACAATTATCGGGTTAGTCCTCATTACCGCCATCTTATTCCGGTTGGGTTTTTGTTTATTTGCTACCCGACTTTCTTTCTAGTTTCTATACTTAAGTCATCTAAGGTACTTAAGTTACTTATGCTTTTAATCTCGTTTACCCCACTAATACTGGCATATCAAACGGGGAAAGTTGTTCCATTGCCCAAAGTAGAGGCTGGGTTAATAGAAATGCCGTCGGAGCAATCGGCGTTGATAAATTTTGCGCAAATTAATTTTACTAAAGATACAATTTACATTAAAGGCAACGAAGAACGGTTGTCATATGAGTGGTATACCAGTATTTCGGGGGTAAAAATAATTCACCCCTACCTAAATTCCTTTGCGGAGTTTGTAAATTTTATAAAGGAAAACAAAATTAGATATATTATTTTGGGTTCATCAACGGTGTATTCATTTCCAGAGATTTATGATGGGTATTTTAACTTTAACTCTGGAAGGGTAAAAATTGTTACAACCCCCAAAAATTGGAGTTTAGTATTTTCTTACTCCGGCAATGACGAAAACAAATTGCCCAGAGTACTAGTTTATGAAATTATCTAAAAAGCAACTAATTTTGGTGGGGAGTTTTTTGTTTTTTTATTTCGTTATTAAAGTTGCTCTGTATTTTTTAAATCCCACGGAGGTTGGTGATTCTTACCGTTTTTTAAAAGCGGGGCTTTCTCTGTCCTCTTTTAGCTACCCGCTAAATGAAAAACGCCTTCCTCTTTTTCCTTGGTTTTTATCCTTAGGAGTAAACAAGTTTGTTTCTAACGAAATTAAGTTTTTTGATCCAATCTGGTGGGGAAGATTTGTAGCCACAGTTTTTTGTTTGGGATCGTTACTTTTAACATTTAAAATATCTTTAAGGCTTTTTAATAATTTTAGAATTGCCTTTTTTACTCTACTACTCACTGCACTTTCCCCAATTTTCTTTTATGGAACATCACGGGTTCTTGCCGAAGGGCAGTTCGCTTTTTTTCTGCTGTTATTCTTATATCTTTATCTTCTTAAGAAAAAGTATTTAGTTCTAGGATTAGTTGCGGGGCTATGCTTTTTAACTAGGTATGAAGGAGCTTTGCTGATATTTGCTTTTGGTTTGGACGCTCTAATTGCCAAAAAATTTAGGAACTTCGGGCTTTTGGTGCTGGGGTTTACCCTGGTTGCAAGTCCCGTAATTGTTCGCAATATATTAATTTTTGCTAATCCAATAAAATCGGCTTATTTTTTGGAGCCTGCTGGTTTTAGCTACAACTTTAAATCAGTACTCATCGTCGTCTCGGCTTTTTTGTTTTGTTTTGGAAATTTGCTCATTTCTCCTTTGTTGCTAATCACATCAATTAAAAAACTTCTTGTTGAGCATCGTCCCATATTTTTCTATTTGATTATGAGTATTGCCCTATTCTTTTTTTGGATTGCGGCAATGCCCCGTTTGTTTGTTTACCTAATTCCAGTTTTTGCTATCTTTACAGTTCCTCCAGTATTGGAGACATTGTCTAAACCTTGGTTTAAATCTAAATTCTACCTTATAACACTATTTATAAATACTATAGTGTTTATTTTGTTTAGAATGGAATACCGTTATCATTTTTTGGTTTTGGGCAAATGGTTTTTGCTGGTATTTTTAGTATTGTCAGTTGCTACAATGCTATTTTTTATTGCGGATAAAGCCAAACTTTTCCTGGGTTTTTTAGCGCTTTCAATACTTGTTTCCGCGGTTGCCTATACAATTCGTTTTAAAGATGTTTATCGGACTGTATATCAAGCCGTGCTCTTCTCTAAAGATTTAGATGGGAAAATAGCCTACAGCGACGAAACCGGTATTACCTCATGGTATTTAGCTGGTCATGACACATTATATTTTGACGACACTGATGGGGAAGAAAGCGTTGATTTTTTAAGATCACAAAGTGTTAAGTACGCTCTAGTTACGAACGAATTCGATGAGTACAGGCGCCTGATTTTTTTGGAAAGGGAGGATAGAGAAAACGATGTTGAGCTTGTAAAGAAATTTACAATAAATGATGGTGGTTATATTAGGTACTCAAAGATTTTTCGGTTAAAATATTAAATGATGAAACTTTCGATTGTGGTTCCGGTTTATAACGAGGAAAAAACATTAAAGAGGTTAATTTCAAAAATACAAGCAGTTAACTTTGTTGATAAAGAAGTAATACTTATCAACGATTGTTCCAAGGATAAAAGCGCTGATATATTAAAACAGTACGCCAGTAAAAAAGGTTTTATAGTATTAAGTCACGGTAAAAATAAAGGGAAGGGTGGTGCTTTAAAAACTGGTTTCGAACATGCTTCCGGTGACTATGTTATTGTTCAAGACGCTGATTTGGAATATAACCCTCAAGACTACAAAATTCTTCTTAACGAGTTAAAGAACGGTAAATTTAAGGTTGTCTATGGTTCTAGATTTATGGGTCAGTATAAAGATATGTCAAATTTGCATTATATTGGAAACAAAGTTTTAACCCTTGTTACAAATATTCTATATGGGCAATCTTTGACCGATATGGAGACTTGTTATAAGTTGATTCCGATTGAGGTTATAAAAGAGGTCGATATAAAATCCAAGAGGTTTAATTTTGAACCCGAAATTACCGCCAAAATTCTAAAAATGGGCTACAAAATTAAAGAAGTTCCCATTTCATATTTTGGTAGAACACACAGTGAGGGTAAACACATCACCTGGCAAGACGGATTTTCGGCACTTTGGACATTGATTAAATTTAGATTTACAAATTAAATGAGTACTTCACTAAGAATCCCGCTAATACTATTTATACTAAGCTTTTTTGCCTATTTCGTTTTTTGGTTGGGGTTAAATATTACTTCCAAAAACGATTTATTAATTCAAAGCGAAGATGCAATCCCCGCTACATATCTTCCTCTGTCATTACTTGACGGTCGAGGATTCGTGCTTACCGAATATTATAACTATTTTAAAAAACAATGGCCCAATCCCGAAAATAAGCTTGGGAAGCCATATTATTTGTTCAATTCTCAAAACGGCGAGTATATCTCGGCTTTTCCAGTAATTGTTCCAATATTAGCGGTACCCTTTTACCTTCCAGTATCAATTTTGGGAATTCATTATAGCTCCGACTTAATTCCAATTACCGCAAGGTGCGCCTCGGCGTTTTTTGTTGCTTTATCGGTAGTATTTGTTTATTTATCTTTAGTTAAGATTACGAGAAACCGCAAAGTCAGTATTCTTTCGGTAGTAGCCTACGCCTTTGGAAGCATTTGTTGGGGTACAACTTCTCAAAGTTTATGGCAACATGGAATAAATCAATTTCTTTTATCGGCCGGTTTCTATTTGCTTTTATTTAATAAATCTTATTCATCAATTTTATTTTCTTTGGCTGTTTTTAGCCGACCGACTAATATTATCTTTGCTGTTTGGGCATTTGTTTATGTTTTAATTAAAGATCGCAAAAAGGCTTTTGTGTTTTTGTTATGGAGTTTGCCTCCATTGCTTTTTCAATTTTGGTACGATGTGACTTACTTAGGTGGGGTTTTAAACCACCCATATAGTGTCCAGCAGTTTACCAATTGGCAAGGTAGGTTTCCCGAGGGATTTTTAGGTCTTCTGATTTCTCCAAGTAAGGGTTTGCTGATCTTGTCCCCGGTTTTCATCTTTGCCTTAACGGGAATTTACTATGTGTGGAGGAAAAATAGAATCCCACGCACAAGTGCGTTGGATTATGTAACGCCCCCGACACAGGGTCGGGGAAATTTATCGGAAGAAATCTCACATAAATCTTGTTATAAAACTGGATTAGAATATAAAGCCTTATCAATAGCCTTGTTGGTGTTTTTTCTCGTTATGGGAAAGTGGATTCATTGGTATGGTGGATGGTCATTTGGTTATAGAATGGTGTCAGAAGCATTACCGTTTTTGACTATATTTCTTGGTATCTATCTAAGCTTTAATTTCAAGAAAACAAATGTTTTAAGGCGTTTCTATTTTCTACTCATTGTATCCATTTTAGTTCAAGTAATAAGTTTGCTTTTTGATTTTAGGTACTGGCATGCAACATACGATGCTGGTCCCTTTTCTACATCTTGGCTCTGGTCTCTAAAGGATTCCATGCTAGTGTATTTTGCAAGGTTGGCGCTAATTAAATTTGGATTTTACCCATGAAAATAAATCTTCTTGTACCTATTATAGTTTTGGCTTTTTTGGTTCGCGTTGTGGGAATTAATTTTGGTTTGCCTTTAGAACTTCATCCCGACGAGGGAAAAATTATCTACCCCGCGAACTCTATGTCAGTTAATTTCGTGGAATCTTTGCAGGGGAGGGGAGACAATGCTTTTTTTAATCCTCACATCTTTTATTACGGAGGGGTTAATTTTTTTATTCTGACCAGTACAATTAAGTTAGTATCTTTCGTGGGTCGTAATTTTAGTGTTTTTAATCTTGTATCGTTGTCTCCAATTTTTCTTTTGGCAAGATTTATCACCGTGTTGTTTGCTACGGCTACAGTATATTTTGTTTACAGATTAGGTAGAGATTCATTTGGAGAGAAGGTTGGTTTACTTTCCGCTCTTGTTCTAGCTTTTTTTCCAACCCATGTTATCAATTCGCACTATTTTTCTCCAGATATTATTGCGACATTTTTTGGAGTAGCCTCTATCTACTTTCTTTCGAGAAGGAAACTTCTCGCATCTTCAATTATGGTAGGTCTTGGGATTGGGACAAAATATTATCCTGCAATACTTGCAGTATTTCTGGGTCTGGGGATTTTAATATTTCTCAAAGGTAGTCTAAAATCACGTCTAACAAAGTTACTAAAATATACTGTCTGCGCAATCGTTGTTTTTATAATCACCAACCCCCATGTAATTTTAAATTTTCCTGAATTTGCTCTAGACATAAAAAATCAATTTGCTCGAAATGGCGGGGGGATATTAGGTTCGGTTAGCCCTAGGTTCTTTTATCTTCTTGTCAATAATGACAGCTCCTCCATGGGTCGTTTCCTTGGAAACAGCTTATTTTTTGATTTGGGTCCTTTAGCACTGTTAGTGGTCTTTATTGCAGTATTTTATCCATGGTTCCACAAAAATGCCTTTGCAAAATATTTATCAGGCTTTGTTATTTGTTATTTTTGTTTTGTATCAGCTTCTATTTCTAAAGAAATGCGATGGTTAATGTTTGAAATACCAATGATTGCTATACTGGTTGGGTACTTTTTCTCCAGCCTAAAATCTAAAAAAACAGCTCTAGTAATTGGTTTTCTATTTCTGCTTTTTCCAATCTATAAATCGGTAACTGTGTCCCTATCTTTTGCTAAAGGAGACACGAGACCAACAATTGTTACTTGGGTCGAAGAAAATATACCCCAAAGTTCCACAATCTTATCCGACCCTATACTTGTTGCTCGAAGTCCTTTTGACGATGAAAAATACCAAGTATTTGAGGTACCCCATGCAAAATATAATGTGAATGAGGCTTATGAGAACGAATCCACCCCCAATTTAGATATTATCCCAAAACCCCTGTATGTGGTAACTAGTAGCAAATTTATTGATTATTACAATTCTTCTGATTTTAGAGCGCTATTTCCGACTGCTTCACAAAAATGGATTGATTATTACAAGAGTATCGAGTCGTTTACTAAGCAAATTAAATGTATCAGAACTAACGAAGATGGTCTAATCAACTTTACGGGACCGGATATTTGCATATATTTGATGGAAAGGTAAGATGTAAATATGCTAAAAGCTCGAAAATCCTTACTTTCGGACAGCGTTTCTGCTACGGGAGCTAATCTTTTTGCCCAGTTTTTTACTTTTTTAATTTCAGCAATTATTGCGGCACAATATGGTGCCACCGAGAGCACCGACGCATTTTTTTATGCTTTAGCTGCGGTAATGGTGGTAAATGCAGCCATCACCGGGGTTTTAAAGTCAGTTTTTACCTCGGTTTTTTTGCGTTTTGTGCATAAGGAAAAACAAGACGAGAAGGAAATTTTGGGCTCGTTTTATTTATACTTTTGCATATTTCTGCTTGTTATTTGGTCTCTTTTTAACATTACCTCTTATCTTGTAACTGCCCATGTAACAATTCCTGGAATTTTGGATCGGGAACTTTTGTTTAGAATGCTTTTTGAATTGTCGTTTCTTATTATCGCAAGTGGTCTTGTGGAGTGTCTTTCTACCGTTTATAACACCTATCAAAAGTATATTATTCCAATTTTAACGCCAATTTTTCGAAGTGTTGTGTTTATTGCGTTTGTTTGGTTTACCAAATCAAACTTAGGGGTAGAGAGTCTTTCCATTGGAAATTCCTTTGCGGAACTTGCTCATCTAGTAATTTTATTTACCATTTTAAAGTACAAGGGAATTTATTTTGGATTTAAGCTAGTTTTCCATCCTGCAGTAAAACGCATGGTAACAATCTCGCTTCCGTCGTTTTTGAGCAATGCTACTACTCGAATAAATGATTTTGTTGACGCCTCTTTTATTGCGCCAGTTTTAGTTGGGGGTGTAACAATTATCAATTACGCTAACAAAATTTCTGCAATTCCGGCGATTTTGCTTACCGGAGGTTTTTTAACTGTAATTCTTACCCATTGGTCATTAAAGGAGAATTTGGAAGGAGACGATTCACTCAAAGAAAGTTTATTAAATTCGCTAATTGCTGTGGGAATGATATTTATTCCAATTTTGGTTGCCATGTTCGTTTTAAGAGAGCCTTTAGTTAAATTGCTGTATGAGCGCAAGAACTTTACCCCAGATTTAACCTACAAAACCGCACTGCTTACAGGTCTTTATCTTTTTGGTCTTTTGCCTCTTATGCTGGGGCGGATCCTAACTCGTGCATTTTTAGTAATAGAAGATACTTGGACGCCATTTTGGGTGGGAAACATTAGAGCTGTAATTAATGTCGTAACCAACATTTTGTTTATAAAAGCATTGGGTTATCCAGGAGTTGCTGTTTCTACATCTTTTACCTCTTTTCTGCTGTTTGCTTTTATGTTTGTAAAGCTTAAAAAGAAAATACGGCTTGCCATAACTAAAGAATATATCGTTGAATGGGGCAAGGTTTTGTCTTCTGGGGCAATAGCCGGTTTTGCTATATTTTCCTTTTACAAATTCTTTGTCCACTCCAGCTATTTGTACCTGTCTTTATCGTTTATCGGGGGTGTTGTGTCACTTGGGTTTTTCTCCGCATATGGACTTTTAGTTTATTTATTATCTTGTTATTTGTTAAAAGTTAAGAAACTGACCGAATTAAAGCAATTAATATTTAAAAAGGGGTGAGACCCGATTTTGGGTCTCACCCCATTTGCATATGAATATTTGTATATTTTCGACAACTTTTTTTCCGAATACGGGTGGGGGGGAGAGATTTATTCATGGATTAGGAACCCATCTATCCGAATCTCAAACCGTTTTTGTTCTTGTCCCTTTTGATCAAAAGATGCTAGTTAATTTTAAGCCCAATTATTCAATATTACGCCTGCGATTTATCAACCCTTTTTTACAGCACAAAAGACTATTAGAAGCAATCCTCTTACTCAATCTTTCCTATTATCATTTGAAATACCGCTTTAATCTTGTTCAAGCAGTTGTTTTGTATGAGCCTGGATTTGTCGCAGGAATTTTTGGAAAAATATTTAATGTCCCGGTTATTTTACGACCAACTGGCGAAGATATTCAGTTTGACAAATCTATCTCATACGGAAGAATCTCCAACCCATTTTATAAATCACGAGTTACTCAAGCTCTTAATCTTGCCACAAAAATTGTTGCCATAAGTCCTACTGTCAAAAAAACCATTATGGAGTTTACCAACGGTAAGCTAAAAGAAAAGATTGTGGGAATCTCAAACGGTGTCGATTTAGAGAAATTTAAGATAGGGGAAATTGGGGTAACGAAGAAGATAGGGGAGATAAGATTGCTAACTGTTGGAAGGAATGTACCAAAGAAGGATTATCCTACAATGCTTAAAGCTTTAGCTGTAGTTGTCAAGGAGTTCCCGCAAGCCCATCTTGACATTGTTGGCGGGAACGAAGGGGGGCTTACTCCAATCATTTCTCAACTCGGGATTACAAACAATGTAACTCTGCTTGGGAAACTTCCAAAAGATCGTGGTGACTTTTTGCAATATCCTCCGCAGGAAGTTTTGGATTTATATAACAAAGCCGACCTGTTTGTTTTTAGTTCGTTAATAGAGGGTTGTCCCAATGTAATCCTAGAGGCAATATCGGCAAAGTTACCAATTGTTGCAGCTAATAGCCCAGGTACTTGGGACTATGTTAAGGATCTTCAAACTGGGTTGCTGTTTAAACCTGGGAACTTTGTAGATATGGCTAATAAAATTATCAAGCTAATAAAAGATAAAGATCTCTATTGTAAGATTCAAGAGTACCAAAAGAAATATTCTCAAGAGTTTGATTGGTCAGAAATAGCACAAAGATATCTCAAGTTGTATAATAACATTACATGAACATTTCAATTGTAGTTCCTTGCTATAACGAGGAAAAAAATATCAGACCATCGGCAGATGGTCTCAAAGAAGTTCTCACAAAAATTGGTAAGTCTTGGGAGGTGATTTTTGTTGACGATGGGTCAAAGGATGCTACTTGGGAAGAAATAACACAAGTTTGTAGAGAAAATAAACAAGTTTGTTTCTCACAAAATAAAGGCTTTAAAGGCGTTCGACACATGAGAAATTATGGGCAAACGGCAGCCTACCAAGCGGGGTTTGACGCGTCAAAAGGCGATTTTGTTATAACTTTTTCTTCGGACAACGAAACCCCGGCAGAAGAGATAGAAAAAGTCATAGGCAAGCTTGAGGAGGGCTATGATATGGTAAACACAAATAGGGAAGAACGCTACAAAGAAGATGCAGGAAAATCGTTCTTTAAAAGAATCCCATCGATTTTGGCGAACAGAGTTATTAACAAGATGTCTGGGTTGCAGGTTAAAGATACGGGTTCAGGAGTAAAGGGTTTTAGGAGAGTACTTGTTCAAAATATGCATCTTTATGGAGATATGCATAGGTTTTTGCCTGCTTACTGCTCTATGTTTGGAGCAAAGATTTGCGAAGTTGATGTGGCTTTTAATCCTCGTATTTATGGGGAGTCTGCCTATGGTAAGGTTGGTTTATCTCGGACATTTAAGGTGTTTTTAGATATCATCGCTTTAAAATTTTTGCTTTCTTTTTCTACCAAACCTTTTACTATGATGCCGATTAGGATTTTTGGCGGTACGGGGATTATCTCCATGATACTAGGCGGATTTTTAGGTAGTATTTTAGCCTTTGATAAAATTGTATTGGGTCAAAATATTGGCACAAGACCGCTTTTGTTTTTGTCGGTCCTTCTTATTATTTTGGGATTTCAGTTTATCTCTCTCGGTCTTTTGGGAGAACTTATGCTTAGAATTTATTTTGAATCTCAAGGCAAAAGAACTTATATTGTTAGAGAAGAGGTAGCTTAACATCTCACATGAGCAATAAATCCCTCATTTTACGATTGGTAATATCACTTCTTGTTCTTTCTATCCTCTATCAAAAGTTGGATTTTAATTCGGTACTTGCTACCATAAGAACCGCCAACTTGTGGTATCTGCTTTTGTCATTTTTAATGATCTGTCTTAATTACATAATTAGTGGTTTTAGGTGGCGGTCTTTAATCTTTTTTTCTTCCTCGTTTAACGGTCGTGGTGTTTTTAAGTTGATTAAGCTGTATTTTATTGGGGCTTTCTTTAATAATTTTATGCCCACGAGTATCGGGGGCGATGTTTATAAAGCCTATGTTCTTGGGAAAAACACTAATGATATGCCAAAAGCTACTGGAGCAACCTTTGCTAACAGGCTTTCCGGTTTAGTTATCTTAGCTTTACTTTCGACTATAAGTTTGGTTGTACTTTTGGGATTTTGGGGGATTTTGATTTTTATCGCTTTTTGGATTCTTTGTATACTTGGTTTTGTTTCGCTTGATTTATTTTCCAGACTAATTCCAAAATTAAAGCCTTTTAACGATGCAATTCATCTCTATCGCTTTCACAAAGATAGCATTGTCAAGTCTCTGTTTTTTTCGTTGCTCGTTCAAATTGTGGCAAACTTGGCGCATTTTTTTGCCACCAGGTCAGTTGGTATATCAATTACACTCCCACAGGCTTTTTTTGTATTTCCTATAATTGGATTTTTAAGTTTCTTGCCCTTGTCTTTTAATGGTATTGGTATTCAAGATTTTTTCTATGGTAAATTCTTACTATTTTGGGGAATCTCCCCTGTTCTGTCGGCAACATCTTCGCTGCTGTACCATGCCACACGAGTCTCGGTTAGTCTTATTGGTGGATTTTTGCTTCTAGTGAGTAATGATAAATCTAAAGAAACATCTTAATCTGATATTTTTATCTCTCGTCTACTTTATTTCTCGTCTGCCAATGTTGGGAAACGATATTGTGAATGTGGATGCTCCCGCATGGAACTACAGGGCTGTGCAATTTTGGGCATATCTTAAAAACTATAATTTTTTAGAGACTTATAGGACATATCACCCCGGAGTTACCCTCATGTGGCTTTCTGGTTTTGGGCAGGAGATATATAGTGTATTTTATAAATTAAAGTACGGGATAAGACCTGTTTATTTTAATGTTAGCAATTTTCGTTGGATATTATTTTCCGAGACCCTTCCTTTAGTACTTTTTAACTTCGCCTTTATAATTTTGCTCTACAAATTGATTGAGAAATTGTTTAATCAAAAGATAGCTTTTTATTCGGTTTTAATTTTATTACTGGAGCCATTTTTTATAGGTAACACCAGGGTTTTACATCTAGACGGTATGCTTTCTCTTTTGGGAATTAACTCCGTTTTGTTTTTTATAAAGTATCAAAAATCCAAACGCACTAAAGACGCCATTTTTTCTGGGATATTATTTGGGTTGGCAGTATTGACAAAGGTCTCCTCCCTTACATTATTTCCAACCATTGTAATAATCTCTCTGTTATTCGGCAATATACTGTCCTTAGTAATTTATGCAGTAGCAGGACTTACAGCGTTTTTAATTTTGTTTCCAGCCTGTTGGGTAGATCCAATTCGTGTTATAACAAAAATAATCTACGACGGGGTTATTAAGACAGGTCAGGGTGGGCAGCCCCAAATTTTCTTTGGGCAAGAATCTTTAAATCCAGGAATACTGTTTTACCCCACACAATTTATTTTTAGAGCCAGCCCAGTTTTAATAATTCTTTTAACTGTTGCTTTATACCTAATATTTTCAAATTACAAAGTTGTGCTTAAAGGACTAAAGTCATCAAAAACCATGACGATACTTGGGGTTTCTATTTATACTTTGGTTTATTTTGTTTTTATGACAGTTTCCACAAAAAAGATAGACAGGTACCTCATTCCCCTTTTTCCGCCACTGGCAATTTTTGCAGGCTACGCATTATCCAAGGTAGTTCCGCGAAAGCAGTTTTTTGTTGCTGTAGTGCTGGTTGTTGTATCTGCTGTTCAAATACTTCCTCTGTTCCCAGATTTTTTTGCCTACTTTAACCCGCTTGTTGGTGGGTCTCATATGGCAGTAAATGCCGTTGGGCTTCAGGATTGGGCAACTGGATACATGCGGGTTACTAATTATTTAAATAAAAAGCCGGGGGTGGAAAATATTACACTTGCCACTTATAATGATGCTAGTGTAAGACCAACATTTTTGGGTATTGTTGTTTCAATAGATTCCGTTACCGACTTTTCAGAAGTCGATTACGTTGTAGTGCAAAGGGATGATGCTAGATCGCCTTTAATTCTTAAGAGCATGAGTTTAGATAGAGTGTTTTATATTGGATCATATGACTACTACTACCTTTACAAAAATATTCAACTCTAAGTGGTTCGTAGTATCAATCATTTTTCTAGGGATTGCTCTTAGATTTGTTGGTATTTGGTGGAATCTGCCAAAAATTTACCATCCCGATGAGACCGCCCTCGTTAGCGGAGGCCTGGGTCTAAGAATAGTTTCTAACCTTAAGCATTTTGATTGGCCTCATATGCAAATGTATATTTCTCTTTTTGCAGTTTCGGCTTGGGCAAAAATTACAGATATTTACGGAAACCTTTTTGGCATTTCGGTTAACAACTCCAGTTCTATATTCTTAGAAAGACCTGCATCATTTTACCTGGCGATTCGTTTCGTGTCATTTTTAATGTCATCCTTGTCCCTGGTAATTTTTTATAAGGGCGTAAGGGAATTTTTGGGGCGTAATGTTGCTGTTATATCTCTGTTGTTCTTTGCTTTAAGTTTGCAAAATATAGAGGATGCCCATTATGCCACATTGGAGTCCGCGCTTACCTTTTGGGTTGTTTTAGTTTTTTTCTTTTCGCAAAGAATTTTAAGAAATACTAAATTA
Source organism: Patescibacteria group bacterium (assembly GCA_018896215.1). Classification (NCBI taxonomy): domain Bacteria; species Patescibacteria group bacterium. The sequence goes on along the minus strand of JAHINB010000006.1, from coordinate 14,017 downwards.
ATAAATTATGCTTTAGCAGGTCTTTTTGCAGGATTTGCGACATCAACAAAATATAATGGTGCTTTTGCCGTTTTGCTCATTTTTTCTGCGCATGTGACAAATGTTATCAAATTTAAGAAATCGTATCGGGAGGTTATTTTTTCAAAGAATCTTATAATTGCAGCAGTAATGTCTGTGGCGGGATTTTTTATTGGTACTCCTTATGCCTTGTTAGATTTTAAAACTTTTGTAAAAAGTGATTCTCCGGTCGGAGCGTTGTGGCAATTTAAGAGACAAAGAGGTCCAATATCAGAATCCCTATTAAATTTTAATCTTGGAGAATCTAGATATAAGACAGGTGTCGGACTATCCTTTGGGGTTATAGGGGCGTTATTAGTGCTGCTTGGGATATTTGCCGTGCTTAGAAATTATACAAACATTAGTTTTTTTCTATTGTTTTTCCCATTAGCGTATTTTTGGTATATGGGGACTTTAAAATTGTTCTATCAACACTACCTAAATCCAGTTTACCCCTTCTTTGCCATTTTATCTGCGGTTGGATTTAAGCACGCTGTAAATTACATATTTCACAGAATTCAACAACCCACGGTAAGAGGTATGCTACTTGGTTTATTTTTTATCTTAACATTTGGAGGTTTGTTTTATCGTGGGGTTGTAATGAATTATGTTTTTGCAACAGGTGATACCAGAAGGCGAGCCGAAAATTGGATTTTACAGAATGTTACTCCGGGCTCAATTGTTGGTATTAGTGGTGCTTATAGCGTAAATCTAGATGATTATGTAAATGGAGCGGGGTATAACGCAGTAAAAATCGACGAGGTTTTTAGGGAGATGGACCGAGAAATTGGGCATACCGATCAAATTGCTTATTTTAAAAGCAAAGGAATAAGTTTAGTGGTAACAGGAGATTACGATTTAGATGCTCGTTTAAAGACTAATTTTCCAGCAAACTGCAGATATCCTAGTGGTGATGCTTGGGCAATAGATACTATGCGAGTTATAAAGCTTTTTCCTGCCCGAAGTTCTGTTGAGCCTACAGTTGCCGTTTTGGGATTTGAAAAATAAACGAGTTTGTTTTTTATGATACAAAAATGAATATAGTTATTTTATCCAATCAGTCGTTTTCGCAGGAATTAAAAACCAACAAATGGCATGTGGCAACAAGACTTGCCAAACTTGGTCATAAAGTGGTATTTGTAGATCCTCCGCTAAGGTTAAAAGCTTTACGCAATACTTTTACAAAAAAAGACTGTAGTGTAGATTTCTATGGAGTAAGAGTTCTGACTTTATTTAGACCATCGCCCCAGAAAGACATTTCTAAAACATTTCCCGTGCTAGATTGGCTATTTACTAAATACACAGCCTGGAAAATCAAAATACTGGCTGGCAAAAATATAGTACTTTGGGTTTATCATGTCGGCTATCCCGATTTAGAATTGCTAATTAAACAAATTAAACCGACAAAATTAATTTACGACATGGTTGATGAATATACAGAATTTCCAGAGTACGCAAAAGTAAAAGATTGGTTGCACCAAAGGGAACAGTGGTTACTAGAAAAAGCGAACCTTTGTTTTACCTCGGCAGTTTCCCTTTACGAGAAAGCAAAAAAAATTAATCAAAACAGTTATTACACGCCAAACGCGGGAGATTTTGAATTATTCTCTAAGCCTCAAAATAGTACCCCAGAGGATTTGCGGAATATACCACACCCAATAGTAGGTTTTGCGGGAGCGCTGGATGATTTTAAAATAGATATCTTGCTTGTTGCAAAATGCGCCCAAGAACTTCCCGCAGTCTCTTTTGTTTTAATTGGTCCGCAAAAAGTTTCCCAAAATTCTCAATTTGATTCCACGGCCCTTTTAAAATATAAAAATATTTATTTGTTAGGTCAGAAAAGATTTGTTGATCTCCCAGCTTACTACCAAAATTTTGATGCCTACTTTATCCCCTACGATCCGAAAAATTATACATCTTTTCCCGTTAAATTTTTTGAGGCTCTATCTTGCGGTCTTCCCACAATCGTAACTGCTCTTAAAAGCTATTTTAATTATAAAGATCAATGCTACATTGCAAAAGATCACAATGAATTCGTAAAACTAATTGTAAAATCCTTGAAGGAAGACAATAAGGAAAAAAGGGAGGCACGAATATTACTAGCCAAAAATAATTCTTGGGACAATAAAGTAAAGAATCAACTCGAAATAATTCAAAAAGGGATCCAAAAAGGGGTGAGACCAAAAAAAAAGCCAAATGTTGTAATTGCACTTAATTCGGGAGAACAATTAGGAGGTGTAGAACGCCAGGTGGGAGATATTGTAAAAGGTCTTGCAAAAGATTTTAATTTTACGGTTGTTTGCAAAGGTGGTTCCATGGTCAAAGAATATCAAGCAAGTGGTGCTAATTTTGTGGAGTTATATCCTTGTCTGGATTTCGATCCTTTGTATGTATTTAAGCTACTTAAGCTAGTTAAGCCACTTAATCCCATTGCTCTTCATGCCCACGAGCTAAAAGCGGGTTTTAACGCCATGCTCGCGGGTTTTTTAGCAGGAACACCAGCAAGGATTTATCATGTTCATACCCCGATAACTTATTGGCAACTTCCGAAATGGAAAAAGCCCATCCTTTTTAAATTAAATCTCGTAGCGAATAAAATTGCCGGAAACTTTTTAGCCACAAAAGTTATTGCGCTAACGAAATCAATTAAGATTGAAAGAGTAGAAAAGGAGGGGATAAACCCAAGCAAGATAGAAATTGTTCCCAATGGGATTGGTATCAAGGTATACCCGAAATCCCCAACAGCTCTAAGAATACATTGGAAAATTCCCAGAGAAGCTTTTGTTATAGGTAACATAGGGAGACTAACTGTAGAAAAGGGACACGAGGTTTTAATTAGAGCATTTTCCAAGATTCTGCAAAAAAATAATAATGCTTATCTTGTTTTAGCTGGGGATGGCAATTTACGAGAATCCTTGGAGGGTCTTTGCCGAAAGCTTAATATTTCCTCCAAGGTTAGGTTTTTAGGAAGCTTTAAGAACGACCAAAAATATCAAATATTGACAAGTTTTGACCTTTTTGTTTCGCCAAGTCTTGCCGAAGGTTTTGGTATATCAATAATTGAAGCAATGAATGCCGAGGTTCCTGTTTTGGCTTCCAATCTTCCGGTTTTTAAGGATGTTGGAAAAGACACCATAAACTACTTTGAACGAGGTGATTCCGATGATTTAGCTCAAAAGATTTTAAATTTTAAATATAACGAAAAAAAGATAAAAGAAGCTTACGATTTAGTTGCTAAAATTTATTCTATGGAGAAATTTTTAGATTCCTACAAGAAGTTGTATTCAGTTTTAGGGTGACACCCTAATAGGGTGTCACCCTTAAATAGCATGAAAGTACTTTTTCAATCACGATTGGATTTGTTTGACAAATACGGTGGGGATACGGTGCAGATGTTGGAGACTAAAAAGGCGCTTGAAGCGCTTGGTGTTTCTGTTGATATTAACTGCGAGCTTTCTTTGGATCTTTCTCAATATGACCTTGTTCATGTTTTTAATCTAGATTGGGTTTGCGAACCGTATCTTCAAATAAAAAATGCTAAAAGACAGGGGAAAAAAGTGGTGCTTTCTCCAATTCATCATAGCCTTGCGGAATTTTTAAAATACGAACAACTTAATCGCTGGGGATTGTCTGTTTTGGGAAATGCCGTTTTAACCAACCAGCCTGCTCGTGATACGATAAAAAATTTAATCAAGGGGATTTTATATCCTAAAAAACTCTATCCCGCTTTTTACCAGTTGTTTTTTGGGATTAGAAACGAGCAGCGCCGAGATGTTGCCATGAGCGATTATGTGTTGGTGCAGACAGATCTAGAGGCAAAAGATTTGAAATTAGATTATAAGACCGGAGATTTTAAATGGAAAAAAGTTGTCAACGGAATTAACCCAGAAAAGTTTGGAGATACTCTAAATGTTAAAAAAGAAAAAGTAATTCTATCGGTCGGGAGAATTGAACCTAGAAAAAACCAAATTAACTTGGCTATGGCTTTTATTAGAGCGGTAAATTCGGGGGAGCTTTCTGGTTACAAGATGATTTTTATTGGAAAGGGTAACTTACACCACCCAACTTATCTTAAAGAATTTTATAGAACCATCCATGACCAAGAACTTTTTGAATATTTGGGGTTTGTTGAGCAAGAAAAATTGTGCAATTTATACCAAACCGCCTCAATTTTTGCTTCTCCTTCTTGGTTTGAGACCACGGGTCTGGTCTTTTTGGAGGCAACGGTGTGTGGTGTATCTTCTCTTGTTGCGTCAGGGGATAGAGCAGGGGAGTACCTTGGCGACAATGCTGTGTATTGCGATCCTGCATCAGTCAATTCAATCTATAAGGCATTGATAGAAGCGCAAAGACCGACGGTAGCTAAAAGTTTTCCAGAATTTGTTAAAAAGACTTATACATGGGAGAATTGTGCCAAACAAACCTTGGAAGTTTATCAGAGGGTTTTAGGGTCTTCTACTGAATAGCTATGGAACCGCTTCTTTTTGCTGGGATTGTTCTGACAATCTTGTATTTTTTTCTTGCTAAAAAGGATTTTGTAAAATCTATTTATTATCTTATTCCCCTTTTACCGCTGGATAATAGAATCTACTTTAATTGGGGATTGGAGCGAGCAACTCCAGCAAGATGGGCGTTGCTCGGGATTATTGCGTGGTATCTCCTTTCTTTTACTCTTAAAAACCTTGTAGTTATTAAGTCGCTTAGGTCACTTAAGTCGCTTAGGTTAGAGACAAGAATCACGGAAGACAAGTTTCTCTTTTTGTTATTAATTGTGTGGTTAATTCGCCTTGTTTCAACCGCTTGGTCTTTGGATATTCCCGCAAGCTTAAACATCAACATTTTCTTTACTGAAATAGTATTACTCTACATAGTCTTAAGGAAGGCGTTTTTCTTATCCGGGGAAAAGTTTCTTTATAATTGCCTTTTTATCTATTTTGTAACCGGTGTTGTTTTAGCTGGATTTACTCCAATTCAATACTACTTTTATAAGTTCCAAGGTCGTATTCTTCCTGGAGTTTGGCCGCTTCCAAATTCTCCAGTAAGGATAGGCTCCCTGTTTTGGGATGTTAATCACTACGGCGCTTTTGCCGCCACAATAGTTTTTTTGAGCTTTTCGTATCTTGTGACGACTGCAAAAAAATATCTGCCTTTGCTAGTTCCGGCGACTATTTTGGTTGTAGTCTCGTTTGTCGCAACCTTATCAAGAAGCGCATTTATAGGCTTTGGTGTTGGGTTATCAGCTTACATTTTAGGATTGGCGTTTGGTCATCGTTTAAAGGCTTTATTTTTAGGAATTGTTACCATCTTGATAATCGTTAGTTCTGGTTTTTGTCTAGTTAATCTGGGTTTTGTAAAAATCCCAAAAAGGTTAGTAGAAAGATTTTCGTCACTTAATTTTTCTTATCGTGTTTGGGACAGTTCTATTAATGCCCACTCCGCGTTAATTTTAGGCTCATGGCAAATTCTGGAAGACAATCCAGTAATTGGCGGGGGGTATGGGTCGTTTGACAAGCGCTTTAGGGAAACTCCTATTGCTAAAGATTATTTTGAGTTAGATCCCGTAAAAGATGCCAAAATTCCAGCGCACAGTGTTTGGTTTGAACCGCTTTCGGCGACAGGACTAGTAGGGACAGTCCCGTTTTATTTCTTAATTGGGACTCTTTTTTTGGCATTAGCTTATAGGTTAAGAAAATCGCTTCAAAATAAAGAGAGAAATTCAATTATTATCTTGGGTGTTTTTGCTGGTCTTGTTTCTATTTTTACTTCGGGGGTCTTTTATTCTTATAATCTCGAGTTCTTTTACTTTTTTGTTTTTATTGCGGTGTTTCTTTCTTGGCACAATTTGCAGAAAATTAAATTATCCACAAAAGATATTGGAATTGTGACTTTTTTGGTAGTGCTTGCAGGATCGTTTATTTTTTATAAACTGGGTCGTCCAGCGCTTTCTGACTGGGATGAATCTATTTACGCATTAATCTCTGAGAACATTTTGCATTTAAAGGGGGATGCTTTTGCGCTCGTTTGGCGGGAAAACGCGCTTCGCGATGGTAATGGTTATTGGTTCGAGAAGCCACCTTTATATATGTGGCTGACTGCTTTTACTTATTTTATTTTTGGGATTAATGAATTTTCGGCGCGATTTGTTTCGGCAATAGCAGGCGTTGCTGGAGTATTAGCGGTCTATCTTTTTGGCAAAAAAATGTTTTCCGAAAAAATTGGAATTATTTCAGCTGTAGTTTTGGCAACCACAACACATTGGATTTTTCAGTCCCGAAACGGAACTTTAGATATTTTAACTGCGGTTTGGATACTTCTCGCAATGTATTCTTTTTGGAAATCTCAAAAGACGCAAACAAGTTGGAAGTGGGTGGGAATATTTTTAGGATTAGTTGCTATGACAAAAGGTGCGGTTGTTGCTATTCCTATTGCCGTATTATCTCTATTTGTTCTCGTTGATTTTATTTTCCTAAAAAACAAACTGTACAGACTAAAACATTTCTTAACAATCATTCTTTGGTTTTTAATAATAGCTGTTCCTTGGCACGCTATTGAGATCATTCGATTTGGGAGGGAGTTTATCGACTCTTACTTTCTTTATCATATCTTGGAACGATCTCAAGGGATTGAAGGACACACCCAAGATTTTTGGTGGTATCTTGTGGTTTTAAAAGTTTGGTTTAGGCATTGGGCGGTGGTATTAATCCCCTCGCTTGTGTTCTCAATTTACACTGTGGTCTCAAATAGATTCTCAAAGGAGCAAAAACGCCCACTTGTTTTCTTAATTTTATGGGGGTTTGTGACTTTTTTAATTCTCTCTATTTCTAAATCTAAAATTCAATGGTACTTGGTTCCAATTTACCCACCGTTGGCTATTTTGGTTGGATGGTTTATCTGTTGGGCTTTAGATAGAATCACTAGCGTCTCTTTTACGAGATTGTGGAAAAATATTAGTTTCATTGCTTTAGTATTTGTAATAACTATAGCATCTGTTTTTTTGCTAATTCGTTGGAAGTCTATGTGGTTTCTTGATGATGTAAATCGCGATATTGCGACCCTTGGAGCGACAGTTTCGGAGTTAAATGACGATTCGGCATTTTTACCGCGAAAGTCAGCGGTGTATTTTTATAACATGTCTCCTGGTCCCGCGTATTTTTACATCCTGCGATTTTCTCGACCTGTTTCGGGAAACGAACTTTCCGATATGATAAAAAGCCCAAAAGGCAAAGCGTTTATGGCGATATCTTCCGAATCTAGTTACAAGAAGCTGCTTGTCAAATACCCCAGTTCACGAATTATGGTATATAGAAAGGAAGGAGATTTCGTTTTGTTTGGAAAAGACTGGCTTACCGTTCCTCCTATATTTACGCAACAACCGTATCAAATAACGCCAGCGGAATACGACCCTTTTTATTTTGAGAAAGAAATGTTTGGTTCTAAATGGTTTAACGAATAACTTATGCTTGATCTATCGGTTGTAATTTTAACTTTTGATTCCCAAAACTTTATCCAAGGGTGTGTTGATAGTCTCATCAATTCTCACGAGATTTCCTTCGATTCCCGTAAAGGGAAATATCAAGGAGAGATTGTAGTTGTAGATAACGCTTCCCGGGACGGTACCTCAAAAATAGTTTTAAATAATTACTCTCTCGTTAAATTAATCCAAAGCCACGAGAATTTGGGATTTTCCAAAGGTAATAATTTGGGAATAAAAAAATGTTCCAGTCGCTACATTCTTCTTTTAAACCCCGACGCCTTTGTTGCCAAAAATACTTTAGAGGAAATGATTACTTTTATGGATAGCACTCCAAAAGCCGGTATCGCGACTTGTTTTGTTGAGCTTGTGGCAAGTTCCAAAATAGACCCAGCATCTCATCGTGGTTTTCCAACACCATGGGCATCTTTAACATATTATCTGGGTTTGGAAAAACTGTTTCCTAGACTACCCATGTTCAGTCAGTATCATCAATCGTATAAAAACTTCAATAAAACTCATGAAGTAGATGCCGTTTCGGGATCGTTTATGTTAGTAAGATCGACAGCTCTTAAAGAGGTAGGACTACTAGACGAAGATTATTTTATGTATGCGGAGGATCTAGACTTGTGCTATCGCGTAAAAGAGGTAGGGTGGAAAACATACTTTTGCCCTTTTGTTAAGGCTTATCATTACAAGGGAATGTCCTCGGGAATTAAAGGCAATTTAAAAACTCAAGTTCCAGTAACGCAAAAAGAAAAAGAGGTAGCGTTCAACGCCTTTTTTGATACAATGAAGATGTTTTACGACAAGCATTACAAAAACAAATACCCAAAAATTATACGAGGTTTGGTTTTTGTTGGAATAGATCTTAAAAAATTGCTTTCAAAAGTTAAAATGAAAGTTTAAAGGAGGAAATTAAGGATGAAAATTGGAATTGATGCTAGGCTTTATGGATCGTCTGGACTTGGTAGGTACATAAAGAATTTAATCAGTGAGCTGGAAAAATTAGATACTAAAAACGAGTACGCGATTTTTTTAAGATCACAAAATTACGAATTGTACACCCCACAAAATCCGAACTTTAAAAAAGTGTTGGCGGATTTTGCTTGCTATTCACTTGTAGAGCAGATTTTCTTTCCAATTGTGCTCTATCAAGAAAAGTTAGATTTACTTCATGTACCGCATTTTAATGTTCCCATTTTATATTTTAAAAAACATGTTATTACAATTCACGATTTAATAATGCATTCTTCTGGTGATGCCAATGTTAAACAGCTTGTTTACAAATTGGTGGTAGTAATATCAGCAATTAAGGCGCGTAAAATATTTATTCCAACTCGCGCCTCATTTGATCGAATAAAGAAAGTTTTGTGGTATCTTAATCTAGACAAAAAGGCTGTTATAACTTATGAAGGAGTAGATCCAATTTTTTATCAATCTTCCGAACCAGACCTTGTTGCTTTAGATAGAATTGGAATTACCAAGCCCTATATTTTGTATGTTGGAAATGCTTACGAGCATAAAAATCTTCGTGATTTAATAATAGCTTTTAAGAAAATTGTAGATTGGGGAGAATTCACTGGAAGTTTGGTAATTGTAGGGCAACGGGATATTTATCTTGCCAGAATCAAGGAGTTGGCGTATAGTCTATCGTTGCAAGATAGAGTAATTTTTCCCTCTTTCATAGAGGGGTACTCGTATATAAATGACGATACGCTCTCTCAAATATATCAAAATGCTAATTCCTATATCACAGCGTCACTAGAAGAAGGTTTTAATCTAACACCGTTGGAGGCAATTGCGTCAAAAATTCCTTGCGCTTTATCTGATATAGAGTGTCACCGAGAGGTTTACCAGGATTCTGTTTTGTACTTTAATCCCAAAAGTATCATAGAAATAGAAGAGGCGATTAAAAGAATTACTTTGGACGAGAAGTTGCGGGAAAGTCTTGTTGTAAAATCACAAAGGTTGCTTTTGCAATACAATTGGCGAGATATGGCTCAAAAAACATTGGATGGCTATCTAAGTGTCATGGGTGGTACACCCTACGGGTATATACCCATCTAAGCTATTTTTCCAACCCTACGGGTTGCAAACTAGCATAAGATGGGTATATACTCAACCGATGTTTTACGAGCAAACTAAGCGAGCAATGGATTTAGCAATTTCTCTTGTAGCTCTTGTTATTTTATCTCCTGTTTTTATTGTTGTGGCTATTGCCATTTTTCTTCAAGACGGTGGGTCTCCTTTGTATTCCCACAAAAGAGTTGGACTAAAAAGGCAGGAATTTACATTCTATAAGTTTAGGTCAATGGTAAAAAATGCCGACGCTATACTATATTCTAATAGAGAGCTTTACGAAAAAATGAGAAGCGGAACAAATAAAGTTAAAGATGATTTTAGAGTAACAAAAATTGGAAAGTTTATTAGAAAGTATTCTATTGACGAGCTCCCCCAGCTCTTTAATGTTTTAAGCGGATTAATGAGTTTTGTGGGTCCCAGAGCCTTAAGACCCGACGAACTTAAAAAATATGAGGCGGAAAATCCCCAGGAGACTCCTTATTTAGATAAAGTATTGTCGGTAAAACCGGGAATTACGGGATATTGGCAGGTAAGCGGGCGAAGCAAAATTCCATTTGACAAACGAATTAGAATGGAGGCAGAATATGCAGGTATTAAATCGATTAAATTTGATATTATTATCATTCTTAAGACACCGTTAGCCGTCCTTAGGGCAGAGGGCGCTTGTTAGATGACTACAAAAGCAATTTATAAATCTTATGGGGGAGGTTTTGCTATTCCAAAATTTAGCTTTCCCAAACCCGGTCGTGGCGTAGCGATATTTTTTATTGTAATCGCTTTTCTATTGGTTATGTCAACTATAGCTGGCGCTGTTTTTGTGGTACTTCCTGGGATAGAGTTAAAAAAACAATCCGAAATACTAAGAACAGATGCCAGAGCCATCAAAGACGCCTTCACAGAGAAAGATTTTACTTTGGTTCAGCAAAACTTAGTCAAAACATCTAGGGATTTGGATAGTTTTGAAGACACCTACAAAAGAAGACTAAAAGTAGCTTCTCAAATTCCCTTTGTTAGACCTTATTATAATGATGGCTTGCATGCGATAAATTCGGGAAAAACAACAATAGGTGTTGTTTCGGATTTACTTTCTACTTTGGAACCATTTGCTTCGCAACTTGGGTTTAAAGACGGCGGGTCGGGCGAAGAGGTTGACAATAAAACTAGAATCTTTAATTTGTTAAAGCTTATGCCCGAGATTTCTCCTCAACTAAGCGCCAATTTGGCAAGGGTTGCCGATATAGACAGCGAACTTTCATTAATTGATGAAAACAGATACCCAGAAGAAATACGGGGGATTAAAATTCGCGAGGGTATTTCTCAAGTAAAGTCAAGCGTACATGAGGTAAGCGTTAAGGTACCAACGCTGGACAAGTTGTTTTCCATTCTCCCTGATCTTTTGGGACTTACCACACCTAAAACCTATATGCTGGTGATGGCAAATAATTACGAGTTAAGGATGTCGGGGGGATTTAATACCTACCTAGTTTTGGTAAAAATGGACAAGGGAACTCCGCAGGTAGTTATGTCTATAGATACTTACGATATAGACAAGGACAAAAGCTTTTTGGTTTATCAAGCTGTTCCAGCGCATTTGCGAGACTATCTTTTGGTTACAAGGTTTTACGCTCGGGATGCTACGAGCAACTCCCCTGATTTTAAAATTGCTGTAGATGAGTTTTTGGCAAAGTTTTGGAAGGTAGATTATTCTATGCCTCAAAAGTTTGATGGTGTTATTCAAGTTAATAACACCGTGGTAGAAAATCTGCTTAAAGTAGTGGGTCCTGTTACCGCCGGTGGTTACTCTATAAAAACCGATCAAAGCAATTATGTAACGGTTCCTAAACAGGAATTTAACTCTCAAAATGCAATTATGGAGCTGGAAAAAATTGCCGGAGGGGCGTTAGCAGAAACTATTGGAAGAAAGGATATCATAAGATATTTAATGCTTTCTATAATTGACAAAGCCTTAAACACCCCGGTCGAAAATTTGGGGTCTCTAGCACAAGTGTTTTTTAATGATCTTAGTCAGAAGAATATCTCTTTGTACTTTTTCGATCCTGTTGCTCAAGGTACTATAGAAGATTTAGGTTACGGAGGTCGTTTAGCGCCAGTTCCCTTGGGGTACGATTATCTGCATGTAAATAACAGCAACTATGGTGCTGGAAAACGAGATTGGTTAATAACAAGGGAACTTTCTAAAGAATCGTTTTTGGAGGATGGTAAAAAAGTTTCTGTAGTGAAGATGAAAACGGTAAATCCAATGTCCCCAGATTGGTGGCAGTGGATGAAGTTTTATCGAGATTACTTTAGAATTTATGTACCATTGGGATCTAAATTAATCTCGGCTACCGCGTCCGATGGGCAAGACCTAAAGGCAAAGGAAATTGAGGATCTTGGAAAAACGGCTATAGAAGGGTTCTTTAAACTAGAGGAGAATGCGGAAAATACAATCACGATTAAATATTCTTTGCCAGATACAGTAGATTTCGACAATTACAAACTGCTTTTGCAAAAGCAGTCTGGGGCGGGCGATATTCCGTTTACGGTAACTCACAAGGGGGCATCCAGAAGTTTTGATCTTTTAACGGACAAAGAATTGGCATTTTAGATTTAGAATTTGAGGTTTTTTACCACTACAGCAATTGTTTTGAGGCGAATCAATTACTCCGATTCTGACCGGATTTATACCCTTTTAACGCCAGATCTAGGAAAAATTTCTGCCATTGCCAAAGGGGTGCGCAAAATAAAAAGCCGCAAGGCGGGGCATTTAGATTTAGGTTGTATCGTTAAAGTATCTCTTGCAGAAGGCAAAAACCTCCATATTCTTACTCAAGCCGAAACAATACAAACAGTAGAATTTGCTAAAGGTAATCTTAAGCTTGCTAATGCGATTCTTGAAGCTATTGAATCTATCAACAAAGCTCTTTACGAAGGGCAGGCAGGGTCTTTTTACTACCAGCTCTATCGTGACTTTAGGGATAACTTGAGCTTTGGAGAATCAATCGACAACGAGTTACTCTCTTTATATAAGCGGTTGATAATTCATCTCGGATTGTGGTCAGATTCGTTTGAGGGCAAACCACTCTCATTTTTACGCTCATACTTCGAAGACACCACCGAATCTAAAATTAGAATTAAATAGGGATAATCCCTCATCACCCCATTTAATACTACAAGGGAGTAGATATTTGAACCAATATCTTGTAATATAAGTACATGGCTGATGAAAAGCAGACAAAGTTTGAAAAGATAGTATCTCTTTGCAAGCGCCGTGGTTTTGTGTTCCCAGGATCTGAAATTTATGGTGGGTTAGCCAATACTTATGATTTTGGTCCTTTGGGTGTTCTCCTATTAAGAAACATAATCAATAACTGGTGGAAATTTTTTGTAACTACGAGAGAAAATATGTTTGGTTTGGATACAAGTATTCTGATGTCTCCTAAGGTATGGGAGGCGTCAGGACACACAAAGAGTTTTAGTGATGTGTTGGTCGAGTGTAAAAAATGTCACACCAGAACGAGAGCAGATCATTTAGTCGAGAATTACTTTATTGAGAATAAGGGGAGTTATAAAGGAAATTTTGATGGGTGGTCTACAGAGAGACTTAAGGAGGTAATACACGAGGAGCACATTCCGTGTGAAATCTGTGGTGCCCATCAGTTTACTGAGCCTCGTAACTTCAACTTACTATTTCAAACAAGCATTGGGATTTTAGAGGAAAGCAAGTCATTAGCATATTTGAGGGGGGAAATTGCCCAAGGGATGTTTGTAAATTTTAAAAATGTATTGGATACCATGAGACCAAGGATACCCTTTGGTATCGCTCAAACTGGCAAGGCGTTTAGGAACGAAATCACCCTAGGAAATTTTATTTTTAGGACTTTAGAGTTCAATCTAGCCGAGTTCGAATATTTTATTGACCCCAAAACTCCATGGAAAGATCATTTCAATTATTGGAAAAATGAAATGGAGACTTGGATTTGTTCTTTAGGTGTTCAAAAATCTCACTTACGGTGGAGAACCCACACAGATACTGAACGGGCACATTACTCAACTCACACAGAAGACTTGGATTACGAGTTTGCTTTTGGTTTTAAGGAGATGTTTGGACTTGCGTATAGAACCGATTATGATTTGCGTAATCATATGGAGAAATCTTCCACGGAATTACGCTATACAGACCAGCAAAGTGGAGAGAAGTATATACCACATGTTGTAGAGCCTACTTTTGGTATCAACAGGGTTTTGTTATGCCTTCTCACCGAAGCATATTCAGAAAGCTCTGATGGTCGTATTTATCTTAAGTTTGATAAGTCAATTGCGCCCTATCAAATAGCGGTGTTTCCATTGGTTCGCAACAAGCCAGAAATCACTACCAAAGCTCGAGAGGTTTTTGGAATGCTT
>JAHINB010000005.1 GCA_018896215.1 Patescibacteria group bacterium | reverse complement strand
CTCCTGAAGGAGGAAGATTTTGCCTAATGTGCGGCGGCTTCGCCTTGTTAGGCTTATCGCTCGCAAAGCTCGCGACATCGCCTAACTGCGGTATACGCAAAATCCCCTTCGGGGACTTCGCTTATACCGCCGCACATTATATGACATATTACTCGGAATGCCACTCAACTTGAACTATGAACAAAGATTTAATAATTAAAGTCGACAACCTCTCCGTCAAAGGTGTCTTGGAAAATTCCGATGCTAAAAAGCTCGTAATTTTAGTTCACGGTTTTACAGGTGATTTGCACGGTCCGGACAATATATTTGAAAAGCTTTCCAAAAAATTACAGCAATTAGATTATGCGGTTATACGCTTTAGCTTTAGAGGAACCCCACCAAGCGAGGGTGAATATGTTGACATGATAGTTGATAAGCAGGTCGAAGACTTGAAAAAAGTTATCGAGCATGCCAAGTCGCTAGGATACTTTAACATAGCCCTGTTGGGTGAAAGTATGGGCGGTTCAATAGTGGCTAAAGCGTATGATCAATTTTTGAAAGCTGTAATTTTTTGGTATCCAGCATTTGATTTCGTTGATACTGCATTCAAAAACTATCTCACTGATGAATCTCAAAGGAAGCTTGTCGAACAAGGGTTTCTTTTGGAAGAAGGGTTTAAAGTTGGTAAACAATTTATAGACGAGATCCCTGACGTAAATTTATTTAATAGAATGGGCGAAATCAAATGCCCTATTCTCTTTCTGCATGGAGATAAGGATTCAGAAGTTCCGTACCAGCAATCAGAGAAAGCTTTTCAAATAGCCAATGACCTTAAGGAAATCCATATTATCAAAGGCGCAGATCACTGTTTTAGCAATGAACAAGACGAGGTTGTTGACTTAACGGCTAAGTTTCTACAACGTTTTTTCTAAAAAAGTCGTGGCATTCCTGTGTCATACAGCACATAACACGGTATATGGGGTTACAGAAAAATAGCACGATTAGAAAAAATAAGGGTGTGCCATTTTTTTCACCCAAATTTGCCTTATTTTTTCTTATTTGGTAAAATTCAAATATGACTAAACAAAGGGTTCTATCTACTCTTAAGAAATTTCAACAGCTGTCTGATTCAAGACGTCAGCGATTTTTTAGTGCTTTTGAAAAGAAAATGCTTTACCGAACAACCAAAACAGAGAATCCTGAAACCACGCCTCAAATGGTACAAAGGGTGCTTGCACGATACTAAATAAAGATATGGCCAAGCGCAAAGACGAAACAAGTTACAGAGAAACCGCATTTGGCATAATTCCCCGATCAAAACTCATTCCTCTTGAAATTGAAGGCGTAAAACGAACCTGGGATTTTATTTTGGAAAAGCGCAAGAAAACAAAAATTGCCATAATGCCATCTTTCGTCAAGAAACTTCACAAGATTGGTTTTGCTTGGATATTTCCAAAAGAAGGTGGTAATTTCCGAAAAGTTGAAGTAACTGTTTCAGATCACACCCCGCCGAAATACTATCTTATTTCTCAATTGATGGATAATTATTGTAAAGATTTAGCCGAGAGGCTAAAACATTTACCAGACTTAAATCAAGCCGATTTTCTTGGAGAATTGATTCGTTTTCTTGCTTGGGCACACCATCGGTTTCTTTGGATCCATCCATTTAAAGATTACAATGGTCGCATCGGTAGGCTTTTGATAAGTATCATTCTTCTTAATCTTAATTTACCTCCAATTGAATTGAAAGTTGAGACTAAAACAGGCAGGAAGAAATATATACAAGCACTAAAAAATGCTGACGAAGGAAATTTGTCAGAATTGGAAAAACTAATCCGCGATGCTGTTGAGGAAACAACTAAAGAATTAAGAGTATATGAGAAAAAATAAGGCAAACTTCCCATATACCGAAACGTTAGGCAAAATCTGCTCGCTTTGCTCGCAGGTTCCTCCTGAAGGAGGAAGATTTTGCCTAATGTGCGGCGGCTTCGCCTTGTTAGGCGTATCGCTCGCAAAGCTCGCGACATCGCCTAACTGCGGTATACGCAAAATCCCCTTCGGGGACTTCGCTTATACCGCCGCACATTGGGCGAAATCGCAACACATTAGCTGAAATGAATCCCTCCGCGACAAGTCGGGGAGTATCTTCTTTTACTTGCTTAATTCCAATATGTTAAGGCGCGAAGTCTAGGGTATAATAAGGTTGTTATGCAATCATATGATTGGTATCAACAGATTATTAAGCCTTCTTGGGCTCCTCCCGCATGGCTCTTTGGACCAGTTTGGACATTTTTATATGTTTTAATTACCCTATCGTTTGGCAGAGTCTTTTGGATGGTATTTAAAAAAGAGCTTACTTGGGTAGTCGCCTTGCCGTTTATTTTAAATTTAATTTTTAATCTTGCCTTTACCCCGCTACAATTTGGGATAAAAAATAATCTTTTGGCAACGGTAGATATTCTTTTAGTTTTGGGAACGCTCATTTGGGCAATAATTGTTATCTATCCACGGGTTCGTTGGGTAGCCTATCTGCAAATTCCGTATCTGGTCTGGGTTTTGTTCGCAACCATATTACAAGTAAGCATTACTTACTTAAATAAATAATTGGAGGTGGGAAATTATGATGAAAGGTTTTATTGATTTTATTCGGACCCAAGGAGTGGTTGGCTTAGCCGTTGGTTTTATTTTAGGAGGAGCTGTATCAAAAGTAGTCACCGCCTTAATTACCGATTTAATTAACCCAATTTTAGGATTAGTGTTAGGTGTCGCTGGTAACTTAAAAGAAGCTTCTCTTGTTGTTGGTCCAGCTAAATTTATGTGGGGGGATTTTGTTTCGGCTACAATTGACTTTTTAGTTATCGCGTTAGTGGTATACTTTGGGGTCAAAGGTTTGGGGCTGGATAAGTTGGATAAAAAGAACTAACAAGCTCTTTACATGGAGGAGTCGAATACTCAATGAGCTCCTGTGAGTACGAAGTACGAACAGATGGGCGAATTAGTCCTCCGAAGCCCGCAGGGCGTAAGAGGGGTTGGTCTGGAGTTGGTTTTAATGTGTATATACGGAGGAATACCCAAGTGGTCTAAGGGAGCGGTTTGCTAAACCGTCACGCCGTAAGGCGTGCGTGGGTTCGAATCCCACTTCCTCCGCCACGTAAAAATCTTGTCGATCCCCGACTCCGCCAGCTGGCGGAAGGTCGGGGGAGACTAGAGTTTTAGAGTGCCCCATTGAATTTGAGCAAAGCGAAAATTCTTTCGGGGCGGAATTGCCACATCGACAAGATTTAACGTGGCACAGCCATCACTAATTCTTATGCAAACGGAATTTGAAGCAAAAATATGTCAGTGAACATCACTTACTTCGTCCACGGAACAACCACAGATAATCAAAAACCAAATCTTGGAAACTGGGGTGGGGGTACATGCTAAAATGATTCTATAATGCCCAAAAAATTTTCTTTAGTTGGAATATCTCTTGTTTTACTCTCTCTAACTTTATTTCTAACCATTTTTGTTTGGAAAATTGTTCCGCAATACCTCTTTATCTCTTTGCAAAAGGGTTTTTTTGTCGCCTGCGATATTTTTTTAATTATCTTTGGTGCCATATTTTTTATTGAGATTCTTAAAAAGGAAAGAATCTTAGAAAGTATAGGGTTTTATCTAGAAAGATTTTCTAAGGATATTCGGATTCAAGTAATTTTTTTGGCCTGGTTTTTAGAAAATTTAATCGAAGGAATTGCTGGGTTCGGCTCACCTTCGGCAATTGTTGCTCCGCTTTTAATTGGTTTGGGAATTTCTCCAATTAACGCCGTGGTAATTTCGCTTTTTGGCAATAGTAGCGCTGGAGCCTTTGGCGCGGCAGGAACTCCAATACGAATCGGTCTTGCTGGGGTTGCTGTTCCTGCGGTAAATTTTTATACCGCACTGTTTAACTTTTCGGCGATTCTCGTTCCTACCTTTATTCTTTTAGCTCTTTCCCACGGAAAAAAAGATAAGATTTCGTTTATCAAAGGAGCACTACCTTTTGCCTTGTGGTCAGGGTTTGTTTTTTGGATATTTTCTTTTATGGGAACTTTTTTGGGAGGGGAATTTCCCACAATTGTGGGATCGCTTTTGGGCCTTTTGGTTGCTGTTTTAACTTTAAAGCTAAACATATTTGTTCCAAAAGATGTTTTTAGGCACGAGGATCGTGAATCTCCCAAGGCTCGCCATTCTTTAATTATGGCACTTTTTCCTTATCTTTTAGTTGTAACGCTTTTAATTGGCGGAAAATTTTTAAGTAGCGGGTTTAATCCCGGTTTTGCCCTCATCGTTTCGGGACTGATTGTCTTTGTCATTACTCGAAAAAAGGTTGATCGTACGGTTTCTCAATCCTTTAAATTGGCATTTGTTAGAACTGTTGAACCTTTTGTAGTAATTTTTGCCATGTCAGCAACTGTGCAGCTAATTTTAAATTCGGGTAATAATTATTCAGGTAATTCTTCGATATTAAGATTGGTTTCGGGGATTTTTGAAAATAATCATCTTCCGTTTTTAGCCCCTTTCGCTGGTGCTTTTGGCAGTTTTGTGTCGGGGAGTGTTACCATCTCCAACATTCTTTTTGGTAACTTTTTGGCAATGGCAAGCAATGTAATGAAGATGTCAACTGCTAAAGTATTAGGGCTCCAAGTTGCTGGTGCTGCCGCGGGAAATATGCTAGCTCTAGCCGATGTTTTAACCGCCGAGGCAGTAGCTGGTCTTAAAAATAAGGAAGTGGAAATTATAAAAAGAGTCTTTGTTCCTTGTTTAATTTATGTTGTTCTTACCGGTATTGCCGGGTTGCTGTTTGTGTAAGCGCATAAAAATGCAACCAATCTCCATTTCTGCTAGAATAATACCCATCATATGACTTTTAAGGATGTAATTGATTCTTACCAAAATAAAACCACCCCGCCCCAAGATCGTAAAGAGGCTACTATTAAAGTGTCCGCAGCCACTTCTGTTGTGGCGTTTCTCTACGAAAAAATTAGGGTTGCGGTGGAATTTAAAGAGGATCATCTTCTTCGCAAGCTGGCAATAGGAAGGATTCTCAATCGTCGCATCAAACTCGGAACTAACCGCAACAACCTCGCTTTGTATTTACTAAAAGAGCTTGTAAGGGCTAAATATCTTGCAAACGATACAATACCAGAAAGCAAAGTAACCGATATCACAAACATCCTAAATAAATATTTCTACATTCTAGACAATTACTCCACGGTTTTTAAATTCTCTAAATGGGATCTTACCGATTGGTTAATCTCAATCGCTTCGGTCGAAATTGACGAAAGTTTAGCTCCAGCAACGCAAAGAAATTCCCTGGCCTTATACATGGCAAAACTTCTTGCCAAAGAAACGGAACTTCCAGAGTTTGACTTGTACTTGGCAACACAAAAAGGACTTAATAAATCGGATAATGCGATTCTTCGTTATCTAGTTTTTATCCAAACCTTTAACTTTTGGGATAAAAATCCATCCGAGGAGAATTTAAAACTTGTTGCATCTCAAATTGAAGAAACTGTTAAAACCATCAACCTAAAGGTCGACGAAACCTTGGACTCGAGAAGCTTAAAGCTAGTTAAAGGACAAATTGCCCCGTTTGTTATTCTACGAGAAATTATGGCAAAGGATCCAAGCTTTCTCGAAACTTACCAGGATGAAAGGTTATTGGAGCAAAAGGTACGCAATATGTGCGCCTTAAAATACGCTCAAGTTGGCGATAGGTTAAAGAGAATGGTTATTCGTTCGGTAATTTATGTGTTTTTAACAAAAATGGTTTTTGGGATTCTAATAGAGGTTCCCTTGGATAGATTAACCTTGGGGCATATCAACTGGAGAGCGGCCAGCATTAATTTAGTTTTCCCGCCATTTTTAATGTATTTAGTTGGAAGCAGAACCCGCGTCCCGGGAGAAAAAAATACAAATCTGATAGTGACAAGGGCAAGAAATGTAGTTATAGATAACGAGTTAAAGCTATCAAAAAACGAGTTGCGGGTAGGTATTCCAAAAAAACGAAACTTACTGCGCGCCTTTTTTAGATTGTTTTATTTGTTTACCTTTTTTGTAAGTTTTGGAGCAATTACTTATTTGCTTTTAAAAATTGGTTTTACCTTTGTGAGCGTCGGGGTGTTTTTGTTCTTTTTGTCAGTTATCTCGTTTTTTGCTTTTATTATTAGGCAATCAACAAAAGATATTGTTTTAACTCATGAGGAAGACAGTGTATTAGGATCGGTTTTTGATTTGTTCTTTTTACCCATTTTGCGGGTGGGGCAAAGGCTTAGCCAAGAAATTGCCCGACTAAATTTATTTGTGTTCTTTTTTGATTTTATTATCGAGGCACCACTGACTACCATCATCGAGATAACCGAAGAATGGTTTGCGTATGTAAGAGAGAAAAAAGAGGAGGTTGTGTAAATTACTGCCTATGTTGGAATTATTTTTACGATTTTCTGGAATACTATCCATGCTTATAGCGTGGTTTTTTGTTGTTGCACCAGCGATTTTGCTGGATACTACTTTATTGTAAATCCTTTGTCCCTAGTGTTTATTGGATATTCATTAATTAGGTTCAGTCCCAACATATTTAAGCTTTCTCTCGTGATTGTTCCGATCTATTTTTTGGGGATGTTGTGGATATTAAAACGATTCAAAAACACCAACGCTCTAATGGAAATCTGGGCTTTTTTTCTTCTTTCCATTTGGACAGTATTTGTAACTTTTAGCTAGTGGTGTGTAGTCCAGTAATTTTTTGAGAAATGGGGTGAGACCTACTATCTTAATATTTTGGATAAATGTTGATTTACCAACCACTTTTTCTTCCACTTCGGAGGTGGAAGTTTCGCTCTACTTTTTGATGTAAGTTTTGTTAATCCACTTTACTATCGAAGAAGCAAGCATATCTTCCTGCTGGTCATAAGTATGATTAGCCTTTGGAATTATCTCTTTATCAAAAGACGGAGCTTTGGTAGCCCTTTTTTCTAATATACTTATGTCGTCATCAAGTGTTCTAACCACGATGTCGTCAAACTCTCCCATTATTGTAAAAACAGGTACTTTAATAGATTCGAGTTCGGGAAACGATTTTGGATTTCTCATTATTGGTAAATTGTCGGCTGGACAACCATCCTCAAACATATCAAGAAAAGTTTGTGAGCTTATGGTATACCAATCCCAAAGCGTACCAGATAGTAATTTTCTTGGATGTCCATTCTCGATATTTCTTTTTGCTTCACTAAGTTGCTTGTCGTACACTTTTGATTTTCCCGATTCTTTGCCGTTGGCGACCATATCCGGAGGAGATAAAAGAATTACGCCAATCAAGTTACGGAGACTCTTTTTGTAAATATAATGAACCACTTTGTTACATCCTAACGAGTGTCCAACTAAAACGATTTTTTTGTAGCCGAGACGAAAGACTTCGTTTACCCAAGCGTTGATATCATATATACAATCATTAAAGCGCTCATAGGTAGCTCCATGCCTTTCTGTGGTATAGGTAATTTCTTTTCCAATTTTTCTCTTATAGATATCGTTAATATGATTGTAGCCTCTATTATGACCATAAATAAAGCCAACACCTTGTTTAGAGAGCTTTTCTCCTAAAACATGGGCAAAGTAATTTTCGATAAAATTTCCTGACATTCCATGTATAAAAAGCACACAAATATCATTATCCTTTCCAACATAGTGAATACCTTGCAACCGTAGGTTGTCTTCAGTCCAAATATAATTGATGTTTATTTCCATAATATGGATTATATCTCATTTTAAGGAATTGGTATTCAGAAAAAATGGGGTGATGTCCAATTTTGGGTCTCACCCGAATAAGTGTTGGTTTATCAATTACTTTTTCTTCCCTCTCCGAAGTGGAAGCAAAGGTTTGACTTTTCTTTGGGGTTTTTGTTAAAATTAATTTATTATGAAGAAAGTAAATACCTCTACCAAAAATATGAGTAAGTACGCTGGAAAGTGGGTGGCTATAGATCCTAAAAAAGATCGTATTATTGCCACAGGAATGACCTTAAAAGATATTTCTCCTTTAGTATCTGGTAGAGTCGGAGAAGAACAAAAAATAAAGGCTTTTTCTTTTAAGGTTCCCCGCAAAGATGAGGGTCCTTATATTTTAGTTTTTTAATAAGAAAATGCTCAATTTTCCGTATCAAAAAGATGCGAGAGATAATTACTTTCCCGTTGTTGACTTTTTAATCTATTTTAAAGGTAATGTTCAAAGAACTTCAGCACTAATTGACTCTGGAGCAACTGTTTCCGTTTTTAAAGATGATATAGCCGAGCAACTCGGAATAGTAATCGAAGAAGGCATAGAAACTTATTTGGGAGGAGTAGGAGGAAGAATTAAAGGATACATCCATAAACTAGAGTTAGAAGTTGCTGGTAAAAAGTTCGTCTGCCCTGTGGTTTTTTCCTACGAATATCTGGTTTCGTTTAGTTTATTAGGGAGAGAGGCGTTTTTTAAACAATTTAAAATTGTTTTTGAGGAAAAGAAAAATTTACTGGAACTCGCGTAATCTTTCTTCTTAGAATATACACTAGCTTTAATGTTTTCACCCTTTGGTTTTCCTCTCTCTGACTCGTTCTATTTAGGACTATTCTGAATAAACAAGTTTGTTTTTGGCGAAATAAATGTTGGTTTATCAACACAAACTCTTCCACTTCGGAGGTGGAAGTGGGAGACCTCACTAATTCCAACCCAACCTCTGAGGTTGGGTTTTAATTTTGTACCCCTTGAAATTTAATTTCCAATTAGATATATTTAGGGTTCGAAAGTTGAAATTCCTCAACCTATGCTAAAAGTAGAAAATATCACCAAAAAATTTGGTCGCACAGTAGCTTTGGATAATGTTAGTTTTGAAATAGATAAAGGCGAAGTTGTGGGACTTCTTGGTCCCAACGGCGCCGGTAAAACTACTTGTATGCGAGTCGTCGCAGGGTTTTATTTTCCCGACGATGGTGCTATCACAATTGATGGTCTAAATCACGCCAAAAACTCAACCAAAATTAAATCGCTAATTGGGTATCTTCCCGAGAACAACCCTTTATATCCTAATTTAACGGTTGCCGAATATTTAGAATTTGTGGGCAACCTTAAAGGTATCGTCAATTTGTCCGAGGAGATATCTCAAGTAGTTAAAAAAACTTATTTGCAAGAAGTTTATTACAAAGAAATTGCAACACTCTCTAAGGGTTTTAGACAGAGAGTGGGGTTGGCGCAAGCGCTTTTAGGAAATCCGCAAATTCTTATTATGGACGAGCCAACCGAAGGACTTGATCCCAATCAACGCGAGGATATAAGAAAATTAATTAAAGAAATTGGCAAAGAAAAAACGGTTTTATTAAGTTCCCATGTACTAGACGAGGTGCAAAAGACCTGCGAAAGAGTCATTATTATCGCTAAGGGAAAAATTGTTGCCGATTCCCCGGTTAAAAGACTCGAGATGGGTGGGGGGGAGACGGCAGTTTATCTTAAAGCGGAAGGTAAAGGTATTTTAACCGCACTAAAAGCCTTAAAAAATGTTTCCCGTGTCGAGAAAACAGAAGACGATTCCTATTTAGTTTATTCAGAAGGCGACCATGATTTACGAAGTGAAATCACTAAGCTTGCGACCAAAAACAAATGGCAGTTGCTTGAAATTTATCTTAAAAAGAAATCATTAGACGAAGTGTTTAAAGAGTTAACCACAAATCATGTCTAAACTATTAACCATCGCCAGGCGAGAAATCGCCAACTTTTTTAATCAGCCCGTGGGTTATGTGTTTTTTGTTGCCTTCGTTGCCATCTCTTACTTTTTATTTTTTCGCCAAATATTTTTAAGTGGGTTTGCCTCTATCCGCCTTTATACTCTAAACATTCCAATTCTGTTGGCAATTATTATTCCAGCTCTAACCATGGGGAGCATTGCCAGCGAAAAAAGTAATAAAACTGCCGAAACCATCTACACCTCACCCATATCGTTAATAGATTTCGTCCTGGGAAAGTTCCTGGGAAACTTGGCAATCTATTCGCTCATGATTTTGGTTACCCTGTCAATTCCTATCTCGCTCTCTTTCTTTGGGGCATTTGATTGGGGAGTAATTGTCACAAGTTATCTAGGAATCTTGCTTTTGGGTGCGTTTTTTATTGCTATTGGGGTTTTTATTTCGGCAACAACAGAAAATCAAATTGTTTCGTTTATTGTATCTTTGGTCGCAATTTTGCTTTTGGTGCTTTTAGGGTCGGACTCTGTAACTACAAGTCTGCCTCCTTTTTTATCTTCTATCGTTGCTTACTTTGGGGTATTCAGTCGTCTCGGGTCTTTTAATAAGGGGGTGTTGGATTTAAGGGATATTTTGTATTTTGCGAGTTTTAGTTTACTTTTCTTGGTTTTAACTTTTTATCTTCTTGCTGAAGGTCGCACCGTGAGAAAAGGAATTCTAGCTTACACCTTTAAAACACTCACAATTTTTCTTTTTATTGGGGTTGTGGCTTTAAATATTGTAGTCAAACCAATCTTTTTGCGCTTGGATTTAACTCACGACAAAGTTTACACGCTCTCATCCACCTCAAAAGATATTCTTACAAAGCTCGATGGTAACACTTCGTTGGTTTTTTACTATTCTAAAGACTTGCCTCCAGAATTTTCGGAGCGCAAAGACGCCTTAATGGATTTGCTAAAAGATTTTTCTAAAGTTCCGAGGAATAAATTAAAAATAGAATATAAAGAGGTAGTGGGGGCAGATGCCGAAACTCTAGCCCAAAATGATGGTATTACCCCAGTGCAATTTAATACGATTAAAAACGATGAGTTTCAAGCTAAGCGGGGAGTACTTGGAATTGTTGCCAAAAACGGAGAAAACAGGGAACCAACTGCCTTTTTAGAATCGGTTGAAGGGTTGGAATACCAAGTAATCTCTCTTGTTCGCAGAGTTTCGGGCGGTTCCAATAAGAAA
This sequence comes from Patescibacteria group bacterium, assembly GCA_018896215.1. Classification (NCBI taxonomy): domain Bacteria; species Patescibacteria group bacterium. The sequence continues at coordinate 15,657 of JAHINB010000005.1, read as the reverse complement.
GTTGCCTTTATTACCGACAGTAACAGTTTAGGTTTATACACCGACTTATCGGCATTTAGAGACGAGTTATCCAAATATTATCAAGCAACAACCTTATCTTTGGTGAAAGGGGAGACCGATAAGGAAGAAAAAACAATTCCGACCGATACTGATGTTGTGGTTTTAGCCGGTCCTAAAGAAAATCTGGACGCGGGTGTTTTGGAAAAGCTCAAAAAATTTGTTGAAGGAGGAAAGTCCTTAATTGTCTTTGCCGACACCAACGAAGTTTCTTTACAGACATTATCGCCCTTAGAAAATACGACAAATGTCAACGACTTAGTCAACGCCTACGGAATAACCATAAACAAAGGAATTGTCTACGATCTTAAAAACAACGAGAGGATAAATTTAAACCAAGGTTTTTTTAGTTATGTTTTGCCTTATCCATATTTTGTAAGAGCAGAAGTAACAGCCGATGGTAAAAAGATTTTGGGGAATGTTCCTGCGGTGTTGTCTTTGTGGTCTAGTGATTTATCTATGAGTGTGGTTGACGGTATAAAACAGACTGTTGTTGTTAAGACCTCGCAGTACGCAGGTGTTGATGAAGAAGCAAATGCAAACTTACTCCCAAGCAAAGAATTTTCCCAAACAAATCTTAAAGAGCGAAACATGGCAACAATTTCCGAACTGGCAAATGGGGCAACTGTAATTGTAGTTGCCAATGACGATATGTTGCTCAACGATTATTTTAGCGCTGACGCGACCTTTGTTTTAAATTTGTTTGATATAGCCACGAATGACAAGGGGTTTGTTGCCATCCGTTCTAAATCCAGCATTCCTAATCCTTTAGTATTTAAGGACGAAGCAACAAAAAATGTGGTTAAATACGCTAACTTAATTGGTATCCCCTTGTTAATTGCTTTTTTTGGTCTCCTTCGCTTAAAAATCCGCTCGCAAAGCTTTGCTCGAACATACCATGCAAGTTGATCCCTCAAAAAAAGGCAAATTATTTACCGTAGGTGGTGAGAATATTATTCACCATTACGGAAACGGTTATCTATTAAAATCTCCGATTGGAATAAGAATAAGACTCGGTAAAGAGAATTTTGTAAATGAGGTTGTAACCGATTTTCCCATTCTAAAAAAATACCTTGGAGAATTCTTGCCAGAGGTAAGCGTTGTCCCTCAAACTCAAAATAATAAACCCTATTTTAATATCCTGCAAAAATTTGTGGAGGGAAAGGTGCTTTGCGAGAAAGATTTAAAAAATCAGGAAATCAAAAATCAGTTTGTTAATCTCGTCAAACAAAATAAGGAAATGGAGGAGGAACATAAAATCTCTTGGGATTTTTTTGGAGCCGAAAGCTTATTTTTGGGAAATAAAAGCAAAGTAGCGAATCTTTTTATTACTCCCAGAAATGAACTTAAAATCATTGATATTGGAACTATGCGATTAGAGAGGCGAGGTCAACCACTTCTAGTTTGGGCAATTATTTTGTGGGCCCACCGTCGTCAAAAACACTATTTGGATTTTCTCTTGCGTTGAATTCGAAATTTTTTAATTTGCGATTTTGATTTTTTGATCTCCCGTTTGACTACTACAGATTTAGTTGGAAGTTTCGATCTAGGGATTACCAGAGGTATATACATTGAGGCCAAAACAATGGTTGATAATGTTAATATTACGAAAGAAACAACCGAAGCCACAGGAAACACTCCAACTTTCCACGAATTTAGCAACAGTGGCTCGGTAAATAATCTAATCAGAGAAAATCCTATAAGGTAAAGTAAAGCAACAGACCCGCTCTTACGCGCTTTAAATTTGATAAATACTAAACATAAAAAAACGAACAGGATTAAATTTAGTAAAGATTCGTAGAGAAACAAGGGGTGGTAGGTAGTATAAAGCTTGTATCCAACGGGTCTTGCGTTAAAGGGAATCTCAATTCCCCAGGGGAGTTTTGTGGGGGCTCCTAAAAAATTGTAGCTAAAGTAATTGCTCCAGCGACCAACAGCATGTGCCAAAGGCAATCCCAAGGCTACGAAATCAGCGATAATTATTGCAGGGGGAATGCGTTTGAATCTCACCAAAGAGAAAGCAATTAATCCCCAAAGACCAAAGACTATTGCCCCGATAACTCCAATTCCGCCCTCCCAAACCGTTAGTATTTTAATTGGGTGCTGTAGATAGTATTCCCAATAATTGATTACATGGTAGAGTCTCCCACCAATAAAAGAAGATAGCGCAATGACAATTATGGCATTCCAAAAGTCGTTAGTGTCAATTATCGGTTTTGGTTTAATAGTAGCTAGATACTTCTTAAATTGGTGATACGAAAATAGTACTCCCAAGAATATTCCAAGTAATATAAAAATATTAGATAAAATAATAATCATTGTTTAGAGGGGCAAAAATTACTAATGGGGCATGCGTTGCATTTTGGTGTTAATGCTTTACAAGTATATCTACCGTGCAAAACAAAAAGGTGGGACACATCTGCCCAATTTTCTTTGGGATAAATTTTCATTAAATCTTGTTCAATCTTTATGGGGTCTTTCTTAGAGGTCAAGTGGAGCTTTTGCGATACTCTGGAAACATGGGTATCCACAACAACACCCTCCGCCTTGTTAAAAGCGTTGATTAAAATTACATTGGCGCTTTTGCGACCAATTCCTGGGACAGTGACAAGTTTTTCTAATGAGTCAGGAACTTTGCCCCCAAAATCGGCAATTAATTTTTGACAAGCTCGTTTAATGTAACTCGCCTTTGCTTTGTAGTAATTGATACTGGAAATATATTTTTCAATATTGGCTATATCAGCGTTAGCAAAATCATGTACGGTTTTAAACTTAGCAAAAAGCGCGGGAGTAGCTTTATTGACTCCAACATCGGTTGCTTGCGCCGAAAGCACAACTGCGATTAAAAGTTCTAATGGAGTTTTGTAATTAAGCTCGGTATGAGCGTTGGGGTACTGATCCTTTAGAGCTTTTAGAATATACATGGGAAATTCGTTTTGCATATTTTAATACTATCACTTATCATAGAATGTATGAAAGTTGCTTTTTTTGATACAGATCCTTCCGAAAAAGATTTTTTTATCGAACAACTTAAGGAAAAGGCAGAACTCCTGTTTTTTGCGGAGCCTATTTCTAAAGTAGCGGTTGATAAAATTAAAGATTGTGAGATATTTTCGGGATTTGTGTTTTCTAAATTTCCCAAGGAACAGATAGAATCTCTTTCAAACATCAAACTTATTGCCACCCAATCTACTGGTTACGATCATATTGATCTAGATTACTGCAAAAGCAAAAATGTCACGGTTTGTAATGTACCCGAATATGGATCGTCAACCGTTGCCGAACATACATTCGCCTTAATCCTCGCTCTTACAAAAAGATTAATGGAATCAAACGCACGGGTTAAGAGCGGTTCCTTTGATCCCGAAGGGTTAACAGGGGTGGACTTAAAAGGAAAAACTTTGGGGGTGGTGGGAACGGGGAAAATTGGAATTAATGTCATAAAAATTGCTAAAGGGTTTGGAATGACTGTCGAGGCGTATGATCCCTACCCAAAACCAGAAATGGAGGGGTTTTTGGGTTTTAAATATGTTCCTTTGGAAAAAGTGCTTTTCGAAAGCGATATTGTGACGCTCCATTGCCCGCTTTCCGATTCTACAAAACATTTAATTAATAGCAAAAATATTGGGCTCATGAAAAAAGGAGTTTACCTAATCAACACGGCTCGTGGGGGGCTGATAGAAACACAAGCGCTGTTTGAGGCTCTACGAAATGGTAAGGTTGCAGGCGCTGGTTTGGATGTTTTAGAGGAGGAGGATTTTTTAAAGGAAGAGCGAGAGCTGTTGTGCAAAGGATCAACTCAAAAAGCTAATTTAACAACACTTGCTCAAAACCATATCCTTGTCAATTTATCTAATGTAATAGTTACGCCTCACAACGCCTTTAACTCCAAAGAAGCCCTGCAGAGAATTCTTGACACCACTGCCGACAACATAGCTTCGTATCTCGAAGGTACTCCTGTAAACACGGTCTAAAAATTCCAAATAGATATCGTGATAAAATCTGCCCATGGCGAAAAAATTACAGAAAGTTGTTGTTGGAATTAGTGGTGGAGTAGACTCTGCCGTTTCGGCGTATTTGTTAAAAGAGCAGGGGTACGATGTAACAGGGGTTTATATGTGGTGTTATGGTTCTAATGACGAACACTGTAGGGCTCATCAAGATCGCGCTGATGCGATTAAGGTCGCAAGTCATCTAAATATTCCTTTTGAGGTTTGGGATTTTGAAAAAGAATATTCCGAAAAAGTTTTAAAATACTTTTACGACGAATATCAAAATGGTCGTACTCCCAACCCCGATGTGGTTTGTAATAAGGAGATTAAGTTTGGGATGTTTTATGAGAGAGCTATCAAGGAGCGAGGGTTTGACTATGTGGCGACTGGACATTATGCTAGGAAAATTCAAAGTTTAGGAACTGGAGCAGATCCAAAAAAAGATCAATCCTACTTTCTATATCGTATTAAACCAGAACAATTACCCTATATTCTATTTCCCGTTGGGGAATTAACTAAAAAAGAAGTTCGAGAAATTGCCAAAAAAGCAGGTCTTCCAGTTTACAACAAGCCCGACAGTCAAGGAGTGTGTTTTGTGGGCGAGGTTTCTCTGCGAAAATTTTTGGAGGGAAAAGTAACCTATCAAAAAGGGAATATTGTGGACACCAAAGGAGAAGTTATTGGTAGTCACGAGGGTTTACCATTTTATACCATAGGTCAACGCAGAGGCTTTACTCTCACAAAATATCAAGGCTTACCCTTGTATGTTATCTCAAAGAATATGGAGAGAAATGAGCTTGTGGTTGGTTTTGGCAAAGAAACGGAAGTGGGGGAGTTTAAGGTAGGAGATATTAACTGGCTAGTGGAATTTAATTCGGGTTCGTCCCATCCGCCAGCTGGCGGAAGGACGAACCCGTATGAGTGTTTTGATGATTTAAAAGTTCGGATTAGGCATCTCGGTAAATTAACCCCATGTAAATTAGAAGTAATACCTCATTTGCAGGTAAGGGTCGAATTAGAAACTCCCCAGCGGGGAGTTGCCCCTGGCCAGTCAGCGGTGTTTTATCACAATGATATTGTGATTGGTGGTGGTATAATTCAGTAACTATGAGTATTGGCAGACCAGCAACAGTAATTTTTAAAGAAACTTCCATTAAAGTTTTTACAGCAATATTTAAAGGTATTGCCACAGTAGTTAAAGGCGTGTTTTCTGTGTTTTTGGGCGGGTTAAAGGGTTAAGAGCTTTTAAAATAATCCGGTAACTTTCCCAAAATCCTTTTTGGCGGTAATTAAGAGGTATTCTTTTACGCTTTCGTTTTCTCTATGTATTATTCCTAGCACTACTTTTTTCATGGTTTAATTCTCCACAAATCCGAATTCTTTTAACCACGGGTCGTGGGTGGAATAGAAATTTCTTTCCCACTTATGCTTTTTTAACTCTTTCAGCAATTCTTTGGATAATTTTCTGCCGTCAGAAATTGTGGTGTTTGATTCGACAAATTGAACTTTTCTCATTCCTGGGATTGTTGTTGAAATTTCGTCAAAAGATAAGATATATCTTAATGCCAGTTCTGCCAAAGATGTCGTCTCTTTTCCTAATAGTTCTTTAAGTTTATCGGTTCTAACAACGAGTTCGTCTAATCTTTCTTTACAAAAATAGTCGTTCCTAAAATCCCCTTCTAAAAACTTGTGATCCCCGGTCCATTTTCCAGTAAGTCCGCCCTCGTCTAAGGGAACTCTTGCAATTAACCCTATATTATTTTGCTTAGCATATGGCAAAAGTTTTTCGGTAGGTTTTTGGTGAAAGATATTAAAGATAAATTGAATAGTTTCGATTAAACCGGTATCTAATGTTTTAAGACAATTACTTGGTTGGTAATCGTTAACAGAAATTCCCCAATGTTTAACCTTGCCTTCTTTTGTTATTTTTTGGATGGTTTCTTTCCATTCGTCCTCTGTCGACCAATCATCCTGCCAAACATGAAATTGCATTAAGTCGATATACTCAATGCCCAAGCGTTTTAAGGATTCATTAACAAGGGTCTCAATCTGCTCTTTTGGAAATACCTCTTTTATTAAAGTGCCTTTTAAAGTAGGCCAATTCCAGTTCTTTGGAGCGATCTTTGAAGCTATAATCAGATTGTCCCTTTTTCCGCTTTCTTTTAAAAATTTTCCTATTAAGTCTTCGGCTGTTGGGTTTTGTTGACTTTCGCTATCGTAACCGTAGATCCAGGCAGTATCAATAAAATTACCTCCAAGTTCTACATATTTGTATAATGCTTTAATACTTTCGTTTAAGTCACCTCCGACCCACATATTTGGATCATTGGCTAGTTGCCAAGTTCCCATTCCAATTTCGGAAACTTTTAAATTTGTTTTTCCAAGAGCCCTGTATTTCATATTGTTAATTATAAACTAAGTTAATAATTTGTTATCTGTACTCTTTATCAAAAAATTCTTTTTGGAAACTACAGAATGCCCGAGCTTTTTTTCTAGTTCCTTTCGTGCATTTCCGGCAATGCTTCCACCAACTTTTGCGTCCTCTTTTAGTTTTTTAACACCTTTGGAGTTTTCGTTGCGGTGAATTTCGGTTGTCGAGCGTTCTCCTAACATATTAAATATCAATTCAAAATCGTCCATGTGGTCTCGGAGGTTTTCTCGTTTTAAACCTTTAAGGTTTTTGTATTCGCTTGGAGTTACTCCAAATGTTGCCTTGGAAATTTCGGAAGTTAAAATTTGATAATCTTTACCCTCTTTTGCTCCTCGTTTTTTCCATTCGTCAGTTAATTCCTCTCTAATTGTAATCCCACGCATTCGCTTTTCTATCCAACTATCTGGATAACCTTTAAGTTTGTAAAGCATTCGGGTTCGTTTAGTTGCTAGTTCTGGATCTTCTATTTCTTGAATTCTTTCGTAGCCGACTTTAGCCAACCAGCGTTTAAATGGTTCGGCTTTGGGGGAGGGGATAGATTGGACAAGTCTTAATACACCTTCGGTATTCCAACAATACATTTTTTGCTTCCCACCCAATGTTTCTACTTCCAACATAAGGGGTGGTACAAATTGTACCCCTCCTTGATTGATGAGTTTTGATAACTCCTCGTCTCGCTCTCTCATTCTCTTAAAATATTGTGCTGGGTCAGAAGAATTGGTCAGTACACTAATAACATCGTTAATTACAAACCACCACTCTTTTTGATAAAGCTTTTTTCTAACCTCCCTACCTTGAAATAAGGATATTTTTGTAAGTCCTGCTGTTTCCATAATTACACTATCATTCCATATCTAACCCGAATGTGCAAGAGGAAGAACTTGCCCGTTCTTCGCTCCTATCGGAGCTACGAAGGGCATAAGCCTTTGTAGTTTGTTATACAAACACAAAGACTAATGGTGGGCGAGAGAGGATTTGAACCTCCACGGATTTTACTCCACTGGCTTCTGAAACCAGCCTGGCTACCATTACAGCACTCGCCCGTGGGAGCATTTTACCTTGTTGACAGGCATAGGTAAATCGGGTATGTTTCGCTATACATTAAACCCCCGTAATACGGGTGGGTTAGTTTTGTCTTTTAGACCTTTAACAATTTAATATCAATAATTTAGCTTATTAGCAACTTAATTCTTTTAAGATGATGTTAATTTAAGCTATTAGTTCAAGTGAAGTTCAAAGATTAAATGGTGGAAAGATTCTTTTGAGAGTTTGATCCTGGCTCAGGACGAATGTTGGCGGCGTGCCTAATCTATGCAAGTCGAACGCCCGCCTCTCAAGTCGCAAGACGAGAGGGCGGGAGTGGCGAACGAGTGAGTAATACGTGGGAATCTACCCTTGTCACAGGAATAACTCACCGAAAGGTGGATTAATACCTGATGGTCTCCAGGTTTAAATCTGGAGTAAAGTTCTGACCTAAAGTCGGAATGGACAAGGAGGAGCCTGCGGGCTATCAGCTAGTTGGTAGGGTAAAGGCCTACCAAGGCTATGACGGCTAGGGGACGTGAGAGCGTGATCCCCCACGATGGAACTGAGACACGGTCCATACACCTACGGGTGGCAGCAAGTGGGAATATTGCGCAATGGGCGAAAGCCTGACGCAGCGACGCCGCGTGAAGGATGAAGGCCTTCGGGTTGTAAACTTACATTAAAAAGCATCGGCTAACTACGTGCCAGCAGCAGCGGTAATACGTAGGATGCAAACATTGTCCGGATTTATTGGGCGTAAAGAGTTCTGTAGGCGGGGTAAAAAGTTGTCTGTTAAAGACCTTGGCTTAACCAAGGAAGTGCATGCAATACTATTACCCTAGAGTTACCTAGGGGTAGACGGAACATATGGAGTAGGAGTGAAATCCGTTGATACCATATGGAACACCAAAGGCGAAGGCAGTCTACTGGGGGTTAACTGACGCTAAGAGACGAAAGCGTGGGGAGCAAAACGGATTAGATACCCGTGTAGTCCACGCTGTAAACAATGCCTGCTGGATACCTAGTCCGCCTTTGGCGGATCGGGTGTCGAAGCTAACGCGTTAAGCAGGCCGCCTGGGAAGTACGGTCGCAAGATTAAAACTCAAAGGAATTGGCGGGGACCCGCACAAGCGGTGGAGCATGTGGTTTAATAGGATGATAACCCAAGAACCTCACCCAGGTTTGACATTCCGATGCAATTCCGCCGAAAGGCGGAACTCCTTCGAGGGTTCGGAACAGGTGTCGCATGGCTGTCGTCAGCTCGAGTCGTGAGATGTTCGGTTAAGTCCGTTATCGAGCGCAACCCCTACTACTAGTTGTATCACTCTAGTGGGACTGCCCGTGTAAACGGGAGGAAGGTGGGGATGACGTCAAGTCAGCATGGCCTTTATGCCTGGGGCTACACACATGCTACAATGGTCGGTACAATGGGTTGCAATCCCGCGAGGGTGAGCTAATCCCCAAAACCGATCTCAGTTCGGATTGAAGGCTGCAACTCGCCTTCATGAAGTAGGAATCGCTAGTAATCGCCGGTCAGCTATACGGCGGTGAATACGTTCTCGGGTCTTGCACACACCGCCCGTCAAGTCAGCAAAGTTAGAACCATCTAAAGACCCGAATTTAGCAACGCAAGTTGCTTATTGAAAGGTCTAAGTTGGGGCTAGTGATGAGGATTAAGTCGTAACAAGGTAGCGCTAGGGGAATCTGGCGCTGGATCACCTCCTTTCAAAGGAGATGCCTTCCGATGGTTTTAATCATCGGAAAACTCACAGATTTCTTTTAAGTCGAAAGGATTCTGGAGGCAAACAATTTCTTTTTGCCAATCTCACGGAAAAAGAACAGACAGCTTGGTTGGGTGAGGCTAAACCTAACAACGAGTCTTTCCACCATTTTGTTTTTGAACTCACTTTAAATGTAAGCGTCGCGTCAAACGCGATTTGCACTGTAAATACAGTGCATTTTTTATATGTGTTAGAATTTAAGTATGAAAGATATCTCTGCCCTTCTTGATAAGAATGGTTACATAAAAATTGCAGCGCTAGATCATCGTGATTCTTTAAAAAAATTAATTCCCGAAAAAGAAATTCTAGATTTTAAAACTATCTGTATTAAAGAGTTTAACCCTTATGTAACCGCGGTAATTCTTAATCCAGAATATCTAAAGAGCTCCGAATTTAAAAATATTAAAAAACCCTTCTTAGTGTGTTTGGAAACTTCTGGGTATACAGAAACAGCAAATGGGAGAATATCTAATTTGTATGAGGACTTTAATGCCAAAGATGCAAAGGAATTAGGAGCATCTGCTACAAAATTAAATATTTATTATAATCCCACTGCCCCTGCAAAACGCCATCAACTGGAAGTAATTAAAACAGCTCTCGAAGAATCTCGTAAAGCAGGTCTCCCTTTTCTTTTAGAAATTGTTACTTACCAATATCAAGATTTACCCTACAACGAAAGTAGGTGTATTGCTCAATCTGTTGAGGAATTAAAAGATTATGGTGATATTATTAAAATTAATTTTTGTGAAGATTTAGAAATTTTATGCGACTTGATAAGTATTGGAAAACCTTGGGTGTTACTTAGTCGGGGTAGAAAATATATTGACTACAAGAAATGTTTACAACAGTCAAAAGATATTGGTGGGGCAGTAGGTTTTGCCGTTGGGCGATCTTTGTGGCAAGAAGTTGGAGAGCTAAAAAGCTGGAAAGAACGCGAAAAATTTATCAAAACCGTTGCAGCAGATCGTCTAAAAGAATTATCAGAAATGTTTTAGGTAAGGGATTAAATAGGGATTATCCCAAATTTGGGATAATCCCTAATCGAGAATCGGAAGATGAATTATTTGGGAAAAGAAGCACCAGAAACATTTAACAATAAAACCGTTTTTGTAAGGGTGGATTTTGATGTTTCCTTTAACGAGAAAGGAGAAATTGTCGATGATTTTAGGATCAAAAGATGTTTCCCAACCATTGACTACCTTATTTCAAAAAAAGCTAAAGTTGTACTTGGAACAAAGCTTGGTAACCCCAAAAAGGACAACGGTTTTTCTTGCGAACGACTCTTAAGCTGCTTAAGTAACATAAGTCACTTACAGTTTGTAAAAGATTATTCCGGGGAAGAGGCACAAAAGGCTATCAGCGATCTTAAAGATGGAGAAGTGTTACTTTTAGAAAACCTGCGATTGTTTCCAGAAGAATGGGGAGACGAAGCCTTTGCCCAAAAATTTTCCAGCAACTTTGACTTTTATGTCAACGAAGCTTTTGCCATGTGTCACGATAGTGATACCTCAGTTGCTTTACTGCCAAAATACTTAACAAGTTATGCAGGTTTTAATTTGCAAAAAGAAGTAGAAGTCCTCTCGACAGTTTTAAAAAATCCCCAAAGACCGTTAATTCTAATTGTTGGTGGAGCAAAAATAGAATCCAAACTTCCTATCATTACAAGTTTTTTAGACAAGGCTGATAAAATTATCATTGGGGGAAAGTTAGCACAATCACAAGAGGCTCAAAAATTTGCAAATAATCCCAAGGTGTTTTTAGCCACCTGCGATTCTAGTGGGTTTGATATTTCTCAAGGTTCGGTTGGAGAGATCTTAAGTAACTTGAGTAACTTAAGCAAAGAAGGGGGAAAGGGAACCATTGTTTGGGCAGGACCGGTGGGAAAGTTTGAGGAGAAAGAACACGAAAATGGAACAAAAATGGTGGCACAAGCACTTGCTAATAGCTCTGCCTACAAAATTGCTGGTGGTGGGGATACCATAACCGCTATAAACAAATTTGGTCTCGCCACAAAATTCGACTTTCTTTCTACTGGAGGAGGTGCTATGCTACAGTTTATTAACGGTAAAATCCTTCTGGGATTGAAGGTTTTGGAATAGTTCTGTTTCTACATGAACAATAAAATTTTAGTTTTATTACCAGTTATAGTCTTGCTAGTTCTTATATTTTCTGGTCGTTTTAAGAAAGATCCAGAAGAAAAAAGCACTTCTTTAAATATGCCACAAACAACCTCCTTAGAACCAACGACCTTAAATGTTACAGACAACAGTATTAAATACGCCACCATCTCAACTACTAAAGGTGACATCAAAGTAGAGCTTTTTGATAAGGATGCTCCAAAAACAGTAACCAATTTTAAGAGCAAAGCTGTCTCCAATTACTATCAAGGCTTAACCTTTCATCGTGTAGAGGATTGGGTAATTCAAGGTGGCGATCCGTTAGGAACCGGTACCGGCGGGGGAGATATGCCGACCGAATTGGCGCAAACGCCTTTTGAGATAGGGTCACTTGGGATTGCTCGGGCGGGGGACATAAATGTGAGTAACGATTCGCAATTTTTTATCTGCACCGCAGATTGTTCGTGGCTTACTGGTCAATATACAAATTTTGGTAAAGTAGTGGAAGGGTTGGATATAGCGCAAAAAATGCAAGTGGGAGATAAAATCTTAGAAATTAAGTTAGAGGAATAGCAATGGAAGAAGTTGCAGACGAAAAAAGATATCTGTTTACTAAAAAGCATACTAAGTATTTTTTGGGGTTCTTTTTAGTTTTGGTTTTACTCTCTCCAGCTCTGTTTTATTTTTACTACCAGGGGGCTGTTGAGAGGACAAATTATCCTGAAGAGAAAATTGCGTCAAACGAGGATTTAACTCTTCCAGTTGATGTCATAATTAAACCCGGAGATACCACTACTCAAATTTCCGATTTACTTTACCAAAACGATTTAATTAACAGCGCTTCTTTATTTAAATTATATTTATTTATCAACAAAGGAAAAACAATTCAAGCTGGTCATTACAGGGTTCCTTTAAATTTAAATCTTCCCGAGCTGGTGGATTTTTTTGGCAAAGGAACATTTGATATTAAAGCCACCTTTTTAGAAGGGTGGAGAGTAGAACAGTATGCCGAGTATATTTCCGAAGCATTTAATAATCCTTCGTTGGGATCTGAATTTTTAAAAATAGCCCAACCTTACGAAGGGTTTTTATTTCCCGACACTTATTTTATTCCCCGGGAGGCTACGCCAGAGCTTATTTTAAACCTGCTTCGCGACAATTTTACTTCTCGTGTTGATCCCTTGTTACCTCGCAATGTTTTTGTTGCGCCGGAATATGGTCTAAACGAGGCTGTTATTCTGGCATCGATATTAGAAAGAGAAGTAGCAAGTAGCGAGGATAGACCCATTGTGGCTGGAATATTATTTAAAAGGCTAAAAAACGATTGGCCATTAGATGCTGATGCCACAGTACAATATGTAATTGGACAAGAGGGAAATTGGTGGCCTTCCAACTTAACACTTGATGATATTAATAGCTATTCTTCTTACAATACCAGGCAAGTTGAAGGGTTGCCACCAGGTCCGATTTGTAATCCTAGTTTAGATGCTATTAAAGCCGCACTTGCCCCGCAAGAAACAGCCTACTGGTTTTACTTAAATGGTAAAGACGGTCTGATTCATTTTGCAAAAACAATCGAAGAACACAATGCCAATATAGCAACCTACCTCTAAGAAGTATCGAACTCCTTTTAAATTTATCATTAAAATAGAAAAGTACATCCCGCCAAGGTTACGAATTCTCCAAGTTTTCGTAACCAAGGCGGAGTCTCGGGTCGTGAGGTTTACTCGCCGCCGACCCTAGCTGGAGCTGGTGTGATTGCCAAGATGAGGAACATCTTCATTGAGGACTCTCCCTTAACGAGAGAGCCACACTGGCTTGATCCCCACACACTCCATTCTTTGTCGCTTGCTGTTACCTCCTTGTATTCCAAGATTACCTCACCATAGTGAGTTAGCAGGAGCTCCTCAGCTCTCTTGCCCATCTCTTGGCTACCAGTGCAGTATCCAGCAGCGGTATCGTGTGTGAACCACACTCTCCAGTTACCGTTGTTTGTTTGCTCGATGTTTCCAATGGTGTCGCGGATGTAGCCATGCTTGATGTTTGTCGCGGTGCAAGCTACACAGAACACCAAAAGAAATCCGAGAAGAACGAAGGTCATCAGTTTTCTTTTCATGCCAGGTATCTCCTTGTAAGTGGAAGTTAGAAAATCCGCCACATAGGCGGTTGATGGGGGAAACTGCCGGTATTATATCTTATAGTACTTCCAAACGCAACACTTTTTCTATCTAGTAAACTCTTCCACCTCCGAAGTGGAAGAACTGGAGTTTCTAGATCAACAAATTCCCCCCTTGCACATTCGGGTTAGATATGGAATCATATAACTATGGCTAACACCAAACAAATCACAATTTTTGAGGGGCGAGAGATTCGCAGGCAGTGGAACGAGAAAGAGGAGAAATGGTATTTTTCGGTAATCGATATAATTTCTATATTAATAGGGCAACCAAATTTTAAGAGGGCTCAAAGCTATTGGACTACACTCAAAAACCGTTTAAAAAAAGAAGGAAACGAGTCTGTCACAAAATGTGACAAACTCAAATTACAATCTGCCGATGGGAAATTTTATAAAACCGATGTAGCAGATGTAGAAACACTGTTGCGATTAATTCAATCAGTACCAAGTCCAAAGGCTGAACCAATTAAACTATGGCTAGCTCGTGTGGGATACGAAAGAATACAAGAGACATCGGATCCGGAAATATCAGTTAATCGTGGGCGCTTAAATTGGCAAAAAATGGGTCGAAGCAAAGAGTGGATTCAGCAACGGATGATGGGGCAGGAGATTAGGAACAAGCTAACGGATTACTGGCAGAAAAACGAGGTAAAGGAACAAAAAGAATACGCAATTCTTACCAATATTATCCATCAAGAATGGAGCGACTTAACAGTTAAAGAGCATAAGAGTTTAAAAAATCTCAAGACACAAAACTTGCGGGATCATATGTCCGATGCGGAATTAATATTCACTGCCTTAGCAGAACTTTCCACTCGTAAGATTGCAGAAACTGTGCAAGCGAAGGGGCTGGAAGAAAATAAAACCCCAGCTAAAAAAGGTGGAAGAATTGCTAAAGATGCAAGAAAGGCGTTAGAGGAAAAAACAGGAAAAAGCGTAATTACCGAAGCGAATTTTCTGCCCAAAACCCAAAAACGGTTAGTCGGTTAAAAATAATAAAATAATGTCTGATAAGAAAATTTATACACAAGAAGAGATAAGTAGCCTAGAATCTGGTAAAGAGTATGAAAATTGTGTTTTTGATAAACATGAAATAAAAGGAAAGGAATTAAAAGAATGTGTCTTTAAACAATGTTCGTTTGAAAATTGTAATCTTATAAACACAAAATTCAATGGAGCCTCGTTTTTTAATTGTAACTTGAGTAATACCAACATTGCAGGTTGCAATTTTTTCTCTGCCATTTTGGAAAAATGCAAACTAATGGGGTTAAATTTCTCTAAAGCCGATTCCTTAATTGGAATTACTTTTATAAAATGCAATTTTGATTTTGCAGATATGCGAGGCGTTGATTTGTCCAGTCAAGATTTGTCCGAATGTTCTTTTGAGGAAACCGATTTTTCTTTAGCAAACTTAGAGAAAACTATTTTTGTAAACTCTCGTATAATAAATATTAAAACTAACGAGGCAAACTTACTTTTTACCGATTTTAGAGGAGCAGAATTGCAGGGATTTGATCTTAGAACAACCAATCTTAAAGGAGCTATTTTTACTCCTCAACAATTACAAATGTTGGCGACAAATATTGGAATACAAGTACTAGACTCAAAAAACTAAAAGTTCTGTTGAAACAAGTAATCATGAAAAAGAATATACAGATTTCCAAACAAAACAGCTTTACGGAATTTATGCTCTATACCGCGCCAAATGGTAAAGTAAAAGTAGAGATATTTTTGCGTGACGAGACCGTTTGGTTGACGCAGACTAAAATCGCCGAACTTTTTAATGTGGATAGAAGTGTGGTTACCAAACATCTCCAAAATATTTTTCAGGAAGGCGAATTAGATAAAGATGCAACTTGTGCAAAAATTGCACAAGTTCAAACAGAGGGGTTGCGAAAGGTTACGAGGGATGTAGAATTTTACAATCTCGATGCCATTATTTCTGTTGGTTACCGGGTTAATTATGCACAGGCCACGCATTTTCGTATTTGGGCGACGCAAATTCTTAAAGAATACATCATCAAGGGTTTTGCTATGGATGACGAGAGGTTAAAAAACCCTAACAATATTTTTGGGG